>JAILPJ010000039.1 GCA_024699605.1 Desulfovibrio sp.
CCAACGTGTAGGTCTTGTGGCTTATCCTCGGTTTACTCCACCACAGGAAAATTTTATGTCAGAGAAAAAAAAAGAGAGAGCCGCAGTGCCGTTCACACTGCGGCTCTCAAAGTAGTCAAGCACCCACCTGGAAAGCTTACAAAAAAGTCTCTATTTCTGCCTGCAGCTTCTGGAACTGCGCCGTCCAACCCTGGCTGCTCTGAACATGCTCGATGTTGCCAAAAAACGACACATCGACGTCAATCCAGAGCTCTTGAGTGAAAAGCTTGGCATTCCTGTTGTGCCGGTGCAGGCCAATAAACGCATTGGCAAAAAAGAACTGGCCGCAAGTCTGGCTGACTGCAAGGGGGTTGTGACCTCAGGCCGCGAAGTCGACTACGGCGTGTTGGAACCTACGCTGCAGAAACTCGAGTCAATGCTGCCCGAAGATGGCCTGGAAGGCTATCCTGCCCGCTGGCTGGCCATCAAGCTCATCGAAAACGACAATCTGGCTTACGAAATCGTGGGCAAAATGGATGGCGGCAAGGAAATCTGCCAGTTTGCCAAAGCCGAGGCCGCGCGCCTGGAAGAGCAAGAAGGCACTGATACCGTACGTCTCGTCGGCGCTGCCCGTTATGCCAAGGCTCGCGCCATTGCCGCTGAATGCACCAAACGCGACAAGTTTGTTGTCTCTGCCACTGAAAAAGCCGACTCCATCCTCTGCCACAGATTCTTTGGCCCCATCATCATGGTGGGGATTCTCTTTATTTTCTATGTCTGTTCTGTGACCTATGGCAACGAACTCACGCCCATAGTCTGGCCGGTCTGGGAAAAACTCGAGATCTGGGCCGCCCAGCTTCTGCCCGCTTCTGGCTTCATTGAAGATCCGCTCCTGACAAGCATGGGAAACTGGGTGGTGAAAAGCATCACAGCCGTGCTCAACTATCTGCCCATCTTCCTGATTATGTTTGCGCTGGTGGCCATTCTTGAAGAGTCCGGCTACATGGCCCGTATTGCCTTTGTCATGGACCGTCTTTTCCACAGAATGGGGCTGCACGGCCAGTCCACCCTGCCCTTGATTCTCGGCGGCCTCTATGTGGGAGGATGTGCTATTCCCGCCGTCATTGCCACCAAGGCCATTCCCGATGACCGCGCACGCATGGCGACCATTCTCATCACCCCCATGATGAACTGTCTGGCCAAGGTGCCACTCTATCTGCTCCTGGTGGACGCCTTTTTCCCGACCACAGCCGGCACAACCATGTTCTTCATCGGTACCGTGACTCTCTTAACGGGTCTGATCGTGGCAAAATTTCTCACCCTGACCCTGCTCAAAAACGTGCCGTCAGCGCCTTTTATCATTGAAATGCCCATCTACCACATGCCTACGCTGCAGGGCGTCGTCCAACAGACCTTCTCGCGTATCTGGCTCTTCTTAAAAAAGATCATGACCATCATTATCGCCGTGGCCATCGTGATCTTCGTACTGATCAATTATCCCAACCTCTCTGCCGAGCGCCAGGCTTTCTACGCCGACCAGCAGCAACAGCTGGAAGCGCAGTTCACTGAGGCTGTGGAAAACTCAGGTTTCAAGGGCCAGCTCAGTGCCAAGGATATTGTACCGCTCCTCACCTTCCAAGAAGACTTGAAACTGCAAAAACGCGGCACAAGCCAGGAGAAGGCCAATCAGATCAATGCTGAGGCCCTTGAAAAGCATCCTCTCTACGCAGCCATTGCCCTCAAGCAGGGCAAGGACGGCAAGAACCTGGCCAAGGTCCTCAAGAAAATTGAGACCAGCCGCAAGACCCTGCGCCGTGAAATCCGTGAAGAGCGCTTTCAGGGAAGCTTTCTGGGCATAGCCGGCCGGGCCTTGGAGCCTCTGACCAAGTACGCTGGCTTCAACTGGCAGGTCAACGTGGCACTGCTCTCCGCCTTTGCCGCCAAAGAAAACAGCGCAGCAACCCTGGGTGCCATCTACGGCATTTCCGGCCAATCCATTGGCGAAGGCCTGCGCTCCAACAGTGGCTTTACACCGCTCCATGCCCTGGCCTTGATGCTCTTCATGTCCCTCTATCCCCCCTGCATCGCCGCGTCAGTCATGGTCAAAGTACAGGCCGGCTCAAGCAAGTGGATGATTTTCTCCATCCTCTTCCAGATGTTTCTGGGCATAGTCGTTGCGATGCTGGTCTTCACAGGTGCCACAAGCCTTGGCCTCGATGCCATCCAGGCGATGTGGTCCTACTACAGCCTGCTGGTGATCTTGCTCTGCATTATGGCTTTCATACCAAATCGTGGTGAAAACAAATACCGAGCTGATCCACAAATCAGTTCAAAAAAGGAGATCTACTCATGAACAAAGTGCTCTGCCCATTGGCTCTGGCCGCAGCCTTGGCCTTGCCGTCCCTGTCCCTAGCCCACAGCCCCATTTTTGACTGCAGCGACAACGGCGACGGCACCATTTCCTGCGAGGGCGGCTTCTCTGACGGCTCCTCCGCTTCAGGTGTTGCTATCCATGTTCAGGACGCTTCAGGCAAAGTGCTTGAAGAACTGAAACTCGACAAAAACAGCGAAATCACTTTCAAAAAACCTGCCGGTGACTACAAGGTCATGTTTGATGCCGGTGCCGGCCATCAGGTGACCAAGGCCGGAAAAGACATCGTACAGTAGTCACTGCGTTTTCATACCAAAGCCGTAAGGAGTTTTTGATGAAAAAAACACTAGCCGCTCTTGTCGGCGTGGGCCTGCTTGCGTTTTCCGGCCCTGCCTCTGCCCACTTCATGATGACCTATACCCCCGAGACTGTGCTGGAAAAGGCCAAAGACATTGAAATGCGCATTGTCTTTACCCATCCTGCCGAAGCCGGTCACACCATGGATATGGGCGGGGTGAAGGAATTCTACGCCATCCACAAGCGTGGCGACTCCGAAGCCAAAAAAATTGATCTCAAGGGCACGTTAAAGGAAATCACTTGGAAGAACCCTGAGTCAAGCAACAAGGCCTATGCCGCCCAGATTGCCAAGAAAGATATCAAGAGCATGGGCGACTATATGTTCGTCATGGTGCCTGGCTACTATTTAGAGAAAGAAGAAGACACCTATATGCAGCAGATCACCAAGCTTCTGGTCAATGTCGGCGGCATTCCCGGCAACTGGAACGAACCGGCTGGTCTGCCCTGCGAAATCGTCCCCATGGCCAAACCCTATGGCCTTTGGACCGGCAATGTCTTCCAGGGACAGGTCCTTTCCGAGGGCAAGCCTGTGGCCAACGCGGAAATCGAAGTGGAATACATGAGCCACAAGCCTGATCTCAAAAAGAACGGTCTGGCCAAGAAATGTGACATCAACTATCCCAATGATGTCCTTGTCACCCAGACTATTGTCACCGACGAAAAAGGCGTTTTCGCCTTTGGCCTGCCGCGTGCCGGCTGGTGGGGCTTTGCCGCGCTGGGCGTGGGTCCTGAAAAGCAGCACGAGGGCAAGGAAATGAGCCAGGATGCCGTGATCTGGGTCCAGGCCGTTGACATGAAGTAACAACCCGCAACGCTAGCTCCGCAAAGCCGCGTCACGTTGTTTCGTGGCGCGGCTTTTGCGTTGTTGTGGCCACATTGAGCCAATTCTGGCTTTCAAAAAACAAAAGCGTCGAAATCCTTCACGATTTCAGGCCAAAAGTTCGCCTCACACGTACGGCAAGCAGCGTACACGTGCTCTTGCAGACCATGCTCGGCAAGCTTGGTCCAAGCCCTGACAGGCAAAGCCAAATAGGCTTGCTAGGCCAGATGGGCCTGACAAGGAAGTCAGAGCAAAGCCAGAAGCTCTCTTAGCCTGAATACGAGCCACAGCGCTCTCTGGCAGAGGGCTCAAAAAAAAGCCTGATCCGGACAAGCACACCCAAGAGGTGGCTTTATCCAGATCAGGCTGTCTCAATGGCTAAGCTATGTCTTCGGAAGAAAAGGCCATCAACGAAGACTATCGAAGGTATTGCACTGCCTGGGATTGCCCGTGTCAAAACCCCGCTTAAACCAGGCATAGCGCTGCTCGCTTGTGCCATGGGTAAAACTGTCCGGGACAACCCGACCCTGACTGCGGCGTTGCAGGCGATCGTCGCCAATGGCCGTAGCCGTCCGTAGGGCTTCTTCCAGATCCCCGCTCTCCAGTCTGCCGGCCCTCTGGACACTGTGCCCCCAGACGCCGGCATAACAGTCGGCCTGCAATTCCATCAAAACCGACAGCTGATTGGCACCACGTTGGTCAAGCCGTGATTGCAGCTGACGCACCTGATCGGCGGTTCCCACAAGATTCTGGACATGGTGCCCCACCTCGTGCGCCACCACATACCCTAAGGCAAAGTCGCCGCCTCCGCCCAGTTTTGTCTGCATATCATGGTAAAAGGAGAGATCAACGTAAAGCTTCTGGTCAGCCGGGCAGTAAAAGGGACCCATGGCTGCCTGCCCATAACCGCAGGCGGTTTCTGTGGCGCCGCTATAGAGCACCAGTCTGGGCGGCTGATAGTTGTGGCCAAGACCGCGAAAGAATTGCTGCCAAAGGTCTTCTGTCTGTTTGAGCACGACCTTGGTGAATTCCGCAAGGCTGTCATCGTTGGAACCCTGAGGCGCCCTTTGCTGGACAACCGGGGCATTGCTGAGCGGCACACCGCCATCCAAAAGGCCAGTGAGATCAACACCAAAATACCCGCCAACGAGCACGAGCAGCAGAACCAGAATGCCCGGTTTACCGCCAATGCGCAGACCGCCCATTGAACGACCACGACGATCTTCGACATTGTGACTGCGTTCCATATCTTGCCAGCGCATAGTCCCTCCTTGACAAAAGAGCCAGATTCTTTTTTTTGTAGGTGCAAGCAGCGGCTGCGTCAAGCCAAAAGCCACGCGTAACGCGCATGCTTGCCAGGACTCCCCGTCATCGTGCCCCCGCTTTCGTCCCCATCTTTACAGTCAAAAGCCAAAAGCGTATCTTGTAAAAAATCGATAATGTTTAGAGCCTATCTACAAATACCTCCAAGGCCCGTTTCAAACTCTGCTCAATCCCCATGCATAGCGTAAGCAGTCTTCCCTTGCTCGGTAAGCGACAATAGAGCGCAACAGCACATGCTTGCGTACGCGTTCATTGCCCGTGCGAAAGCCGGCTTTTGTGAATGTCTCCACAGAGGGAGGACTGAGGAGCCTGTTCACGTTCAGAAGAGCACAAGACAAGGGGATTCTCTTCTTGTCATACCTTCAAAAGAGGAGTTTGCCATGAAGACTTCGGTTTTCACATCACTTGCCCTGGCGGCTGCACTCCTGCTGCCGGCCCTGGCCACAGCGGCCCCGCAACAAATGCCCCGCTATCAGTACAAATTGAAAGATGTCAAAGAAGTCGATGGCCGTCAGGGCGTTGCCTGCGACGGTAAATACATCTACGTCTCTGACAGCAAAAAGCTTTTCAAATACGATATGCAGGGCAAACTGGTAGCCAAGAATGAAAATCCCTTTGAAGGCTACACCATTCCTTCCAACCACATCGGCGATATTGATGTTTACAATGGAGAGCTCTTCCTGGGCGCTGAAAACTTCATGGACGGCGTGGGCAAGGACATTCAGATCGCCATTCACGACGCTGAAACCCTGAAATTCAAAAGAACCTTCAAGTTTGAACCCAAGAGCGGTCAGGAAGAAGTCAGCGGCATCACGGTTGATCCCGTGAAGAAGACCGTCTGGATGTGCTCGTGGGTCGGTGAAGAAAGCGGTCGCTATCTCTACGAATACAGTCTGGCCAATGGTCAGTATCTGCGCAAGGTGCATCTGCAGCCTGTCCCGCAGTGGGTGCAGGGTGTCTTTTACTGGCAGGGCTCCCTCTTTGTCACGGCCGACGACGGCACAGCTGATGACAACGAACCCGACGCCATCTACCGCATTGATGTCACCAGCGCCTCCAATGCCCCCGTGGTGCTTGAGAAAAAGCTCGACGAAGCCATCAAGCAGGGTGAAATCGAAGGTCTCTGCGTTGATCCTTCCACAGGTGACATGCTGGTGCTCATGAATCGCGGAGCGCACATTGTGCTGGGCATGACCAAGGGTTTTTATCCCGGTTACACGCGCGAAATTCATGAAATCTATCGCTACGCCATGCGTCCCAATCATGCCAGACACCCTGTCATGCCCCCCAAGCGTCCTGACGGCAAATAATTGCAAGATCTCCGAAAAAGAGGCGCAGCAAGCTGCGCCTCTTTTTTTTGTCCTTACCTTGCTTGCGCCAAGCCGCAACAATCGGAGGCTATTTGACTTTGCAGCCCATTTTGTCTAACTTTGATCATTGACCTAAAGCAAAGGAGGCAATTCCAATTCTAGGCGCTCTTGACAGGAGACATATATGCTTAAATATCTGACAATGATCTTCTCCATAGTGCTTGCTGTCTGTCTTGTCACCTACAGTGGCCTGATGACAACGCTGGAAAACAGCTCGGAAAACGCCGAAAGCTCAGAGAACAAAGCCAAGGAAGAGCTGCCACTGGGCAGTTTCGAAGTCTGGATCTATGACTACCCCATGGCTGATGTGCAGGTGCTGGTCTCCAGCCAGGTCTTGGCCATTAAGAACCGCAATCCCCTGAACATCAAAAGCATCGCCAATAATGAACCCTGGAAAGGCCAGATCGGCACAGACAGTCAGGGCCATGCCATCTTCTCCTCCTTCAGCTACGGCCTGCGCGCCGCAGCCCTGACACTGCGCGCCTATGCCCGCAAATACGGGATCAATACCCTGGAAGGCATTGTCAGCCGCTTCACCGAGGGAGATAAAATTCAGATTGACAAGTACATCCTCTACCTTTCCGTCCGCCTGGGCGTTGAACCGCATCAGCGCATCAGCATTATCAAGCATCTTCCCAATCTCTTACGGTATATGTCGCGCTACGAATGCGGCTTGACGCTGCCTGAATCGCTCTTCACTCCCTACGATATTTTGGCTGAAATGTAGTTTTTCCCTGTAGCATCTCATTTCTGACAGTTTTCTCCGCAAAAAACCTTCTCCGTAAACGCAAAGATGCCGGGGAAAACAGTCCTTTTTTCATCAAGCCCGGATGTTGCCGGCTCTCTCTTTGCTGCGCAGGCATTGAGCCTGCACAACTTCATACGCGCAATGGCTCTCGTAGCACGTGCTAGCTAACGCTGCGCAAAACGCCAAGGCGCTGTTCAAACGTCGTTTGCTCTCTTGACTTGCGAGACGGGAAACTCTATGATGGTATTCTTATGAACCATAGCTTTTCTTTTGGAGAGCCTATGCACCTCATTCCCAAAGCGGATGATCCGCTCTATAGCCATGATCGTTGCCAATGCCAGGTCTGCGGCTATATTTTTCTGCGTAAAACCGGCTTTCTTTCCCGTTGCCTGTCCTTGTTGCGTGGCGAAATCTGTCCCAACTGCATGGGCAAACAGATTATTTCACTGGCTAAAGCGCAGCCGGTGAACATGGTCAGCCATGCGTTTTCCCATACGCACCCCTTGGGTCACGGGAAAGCCTAGCGTTTCCCCCGTTTTTCCCCAAAGCGAGACGTAGCTTACGCCTCGCTTTTTTTTACCCAGATAAACTCCCAGATTTTTCTGCTGCAGGCGAGCAGCACGTTTTCAGGCACGCTATGGACAAGGAGGCAGCAATGACGATCACGATCGCTGGTGGTGGCAGTTGGGGGACGGCCTTGGCGCACCTCATGGCCTGTGCAGGACACAAGCCCCGTCTCTGGTTACGCGACGCAGCCTTGGCTGAAAGCTGCAACAGCCGCCACGAAAATACCCGCTATCTTCCGGGCTTTCCTCTGCATGAAGCGCTCGTTGCCACAACGGACCCGTCTGCCCTCTCCGCTTCCATCCTCATATTAGCCATCCCCTGTCAGCATCTGCGGGACTGGCTTTTACGCTATCAATCCTACTTTCACAAGGAAGCGATCTTCTGCAATGCCGCCAAGGGCATTGAAATCCAGAGCCTGAAACTCTGTTCAGAAATCGTCAACGATAGCCTCAAGACTGTGAGCCCCAGATATGCCGTGCTTTCTGGCCCCTCCTTTGCCAAGGAGGTCCTGCAGGGATTACCCACAGCGGTCGTGCTGGCCGCGCAGGACGTGGCTCTGGGACGTCAGTTGCGGGATCTCTTTTCCACGGCCGTCTTTCGTTTTTACTCAAGCTCGGATGTCATTGGCGTGGAATTGGGCGGAGCCCTGAAAAACGTCATGGCCATCGCGGCTGGAGTCTGTGATGGCCTGGGGCTCGGACACAACAGCCGTGCGGCCCTGATCACACGAGGGCTGGCTGAAATACGCCGTTTTGGCGCAGCGTGCGGGGCGCAAGCCGCGACCTTTATGGGACTGTCCGGTCTAGGGGATCTGACCTTGACCTGTACGGGCGATCTCTCGCGCAACCGTCAGGTGGGCCTGCGCCTGGGACGCGGCGAAAAGCTGCCGGAGATTGTGCAGAGCCTCGGTGCCGTAGCCGAAGGCGTAGCAACGACCAAAGCCGCGCACAATTTGGCACAAAAGCTTGGTGTGGATGCGCCCTTGACCGAGGCTGTCTATGAAATTCTCTACGGCCAGAAGCGGGCTGAGACCGTACTGCGGGACTTGATGGCCAGACGCCTTCGGGATGAAGACGATTGAGAGATTGTTCAAGACAACTGCGTGATGATAAGTCACCTCGACAACATCATGAGGATTTGGCGGCCATATGCATGAAACTCTTCAATCCCCTGATGATATTGAAATTTTCGGTGCTTCTGAGCATAATCTCAAGCATATTGATGTCCGCATACCCAAGGGAAAACTTGTAGTTTTTGCAGGGGTTTCTGGATCAGGGAAAAGTTCTCTTGTCTTTGACACCTTGGCGCTTGAATCCAGTCGTGAGTGGCAACAGTCATACCCACTTTTTCTACGGAACAAGATGCCGCATTATGAGCGACCGAAGGTAGACAAAATCCACAATTTGACACCTTCTATCGTTGTTGATCAGCATATGATCGGCGCAACATCTCGTTCTACCGTTGGAACGGCAGTAGATGTTGCTCCCTTGTTTCGTCTGCTCTTTTCCCGTGTCGGTGTACCGTCGGCTGGTGGTTCCATGGCCTATTCCTTCAATCATCCGTCAGGGATGTGTCCAGATTGTACCGGCATAGGCGAACGCTTGGAGCTGATCGAAGAATCACTGTTTGATCAGAATAAAACCTTAGCGGAAGGGGCTATTCTCTTTAGCCAGTTCTCGGCGGGTTGGCAGACAACATATTGGCAAAAGAATCCATTACTTAATCCACAGAAAAAATTACGTGACTTCACAGACGAGGAATGGCACATTCTTAAATATGAAGCGCCTCAAGAAGTGGTGTTGCAAATCAATTCTAAGAACACCGGTGGCAAGTGGGACATTGACTATGAAGGAGTAATTCCCCGATTTACCAAATTATACCTCAAGCGAGACATTACAAAACTGAAAAAAAAGCTCCAAGAAGAGATCATGTCGCATGTCAGACGAGGCCCTTGTCGTACCTGCGGTGGATCTGGACTAAACCCGAAAGCTTTGGCGTCAAAGATCAATGGCAAAAACATTATGGACTGCATGACTATGACAGCCAGCGATCTGCTCAAATTTCTTCAAACAATTGACGATCCTCGCGGTCAGTCACTTGCGAAACAGATAGGCGAGTATTTGGAGCGTATGGTTGACATTGGCATCGGCTATCTTTCCCTTGCCCGAAAAACAGAAACGCTCTCCGGTGGCGAGGCACAGCGTTTGAAAATGGTGAGGAACCTTGGAGGATACCTGAATAATATTACCTATATTTTTGACGAGCCTACTGCTGGCTTGCATCCGGCAGATGCCGAACGAATTGGCAAGATGCTCTGTGATCTTCGAGATAAACACAATAATGTGCTGGTCGTAGAACATAACCTTCAGATGATTGAACTTGCTGACTACATCATTGAAATAGGTCCTGGTGCTGGTGTAAAGGGAGGAAATCTCATCTATACAGGTAGCTTTGAAGATCTGAATACGGCAAATACCATCACAGCAAAAGCGATTGGTCAGAGTATTCCGATCAACAGAAAACCGCTGAAGTGGACCGAAGGCTATGAGATCACTGATGCACACTGTCACAATCTAAAGCACATAGACGTTATTATTCCGAAGAATGTGCTGACCGCTATAACCGGTGTAGCTGGAAGCGGTAAAAGCTCCTTGATGCGCTATGAATTTCCTCAGAAGTATCCTGAAGCCATTGTTATCGACCAGAAACCAATTGGTACATCCATTCGTTCCACCCCAGCAACGTATAGCGGTGCGATGGATGAAATCAGGAAGATTTTCGCAAAAGAAAATGGTGTCAGACCTGGTTGGTTCTCCTTCAATTCTGAAGGTGGCTGCCATATCTGCAAGGGGACCGGGCAAATTACCTATGATATGGCCTTTGCCGAACCGGTAGTTGTTCCCTGCGAGGAATGCGCGGGTCATCGCTACAATCCTACTGCGCTTTCTTATTCTTACAAGGGAATGAATATAGAAGAAGTTATGGGCCTGACCATCGGAGAGGCCTATGATTTTTTTGAAAATGCAAAAATTCAAAAACTCCTGCAAAGCCTGATTGATGTGGGTTTGGACTATCTTACACTGGGACAGCCCACCAGCACGCTATCGGGTGGTGAGATTCAGCGAGTCAAACTGGCCAGCGAACTCCATAAGCAAAGTCAAATATATGTTCTGGACGAACCCAGCAGTGGCTTGCATACGAAAGACATTGAAAGGTTGCTTGTGCTATTTCGCAAGCTGGTGGATAACGGCAATACCGTTGTTATGGTGGAACATCGGCCTGAATTGATCGCTCAGGCTGACTGGATAATCGACATGGGGCCTGATGGCGGCTCAAACGGCGGCGAAGTGATATTTCAAGGAACACCGCAGCAGATTGTAAATTTTGAAAAATCGAAAACAGGTTGTTATCTCAAAAGGTTATCCTAACACAGGGGGACAATCCGCATACATTTCCCTCTGAGTCTTCACGCTTTTACGAGGCCCTGTGAACATCCCTATGTGTTGGAACGTTGGCAGAACGTTGACTGTGAATGACAGATAATAGGCTATAAAAAGATAAAAATTACAGCTAAGATACGTCTGGGAAGTTGAGGATAAGGCCCAAAACAGCAAAAGGCGAAGCGGACCATGCCGCTTCGCCTTTTTGGCAAAAAACGCTGCTGCTATTTCTTGTCTTCAGCAGGCGTATCGGGCATACGCTTCAGCGTGTAGACAATTTCCACATCGAGATCCTTTTTTTCTTTGCGCAAAAGCGTGCCATCAGCTTGGACGATAATGGAATTCCAGGTCTTGCCTTCATCAATGGAAAAATTCCACTCAGTATCCGATACTTTCTGATAGATCACAGGGACCGAGTTTTCCTTCTCGTGCACGAGCACACCCATTTCTTTTTCCCTGAAGCTAATCTGCTTGGGCTGCAGACTCTTGTAGCGGTCGATGGAAAGCTGATTCATCAAATCCGAAGCCTTGACGGAAACGACCTCCCATCGGCCCAGGAGAGGATTGGCAAAAGACACACTCTGCAGGCTAAAAAGGCCTAAGAACATCAAAGCCAAAGCAAGTATAGGTTTTTTCATCCAATTTTCAGCGTGCATACCCAGGCGGCCTGGGAGGAAACGCTGCCTCCAATACTGTTCCTAAAGTGATAGCAAGGATCCACACTCGTTCTGAGGGAAAAGCCAAGGCCAGAAGCACAGGACGTCTGACAAGGCTTTCAGGCCTTTGGCCAAGCTAACGGGCAAAACTCTGCAGGCGCCTCAGACGCTGAGCCGCATCGGGAAACTTCTGCTCTGCGGCTTTGCCGTAAAGCTCAGCGGCCTTGGCATAATCCTTGGTCACGCCAAGACCTTTTTCATAGTAAAAACCAAGTTTAAACTGCGCCAGGGCACTGCCCTGCTGGGCTGCCAGATCAAACCAATGGGCGGATTGCACGTAATCCTGTTTGACGCCAATCCCCTTGCGGTAGCGCAATCCAAGCTCGCACTGGGCGTCGCTGTTGCCCATTTCCGCAGCTTTGACATACCACTCAAGAGCACGGGCCCGGTCACGCCCGCCGGCCAGTCCCCTTTCGTAGAATTCAGCCAAACGGAACATGGAAAGACCGTGCCCAGCCTCGGCCAGACTTGTGTACAGGGCTTTGGCCCGCGTAAGATCCTTGGCTATGCCCTTGCCCGCGACCAGACATTGCGCTAAGGCGTACATGGCATCGGAATGACCCAGCTCAGCCGCCTTGGCGTAAAGCTCCGCGGCTTTTTGCTGATTCTGACGGTTTGCGCCGGCTTCCAGGAGCGCTTGCGCTTCATCATAATAGGCCTGAGCGCTTGCCAAATCGCCTTCAGGCCTGGGCTCACTGGCCCTAGGCTCTGATTTTTCAGCTTCTGCCACGGTTTGGGCCTTGG
Organism: Desulfovibrio sp.; assembly: GCA_024699605.1. Taxonomy (GTDB): domain Bacteria; phylum Desulfobacterota; class Desulfovibrionia; order Desulfovibrionales; family Desulfovibrionaceae; genus Desulfovibrio. The sequence continues at coordinate 12,436 of JAILPJ010000039.1, forward strand.
GCACTTCCTGCTCTTTTGCCCTGGTATCCTCGGCCGGCTTAGGCGTAAGACTGGCCTGGCTCTGCGCTGCAGGTGTTGGCGAAGCATTGGGCGCCTGTGCCGAAGACGCCTCTGCTCTCTGCGCTTTTGGTTTTTCAGGGAGAGCCTCGGCCTTTGGCTGATCCTTGGAAGGCGCAGCAAGCTTTGGCTGCTCGGCCTTTGCGGAAGCTAAGACGACTTTTTCATCGTGCCCGTCAGCCTGGGCTTCTTTACGCTCCGGGCTTTCCTTCGGTAGAGGCTGCGCTTCGGCTTTGGCAGCTGGCTCTGGCTCCAATGACTCCTTGGCCATAGCGCTCTCAGGCTGCTTGGGCTCTTCTTCCGTCTGCGCTGTCTTTTGCGAAGCTCTTGGCGCAGCAAGCAGCGCTAGGCTCCCCTCTTGCTGAGCAGCCAAGGCCTTGTCTTTTTCCACCTTGGCAAGATAGTCTGTGTAGTCCACGCCAAGGGCGGCCAGTTTCTTCTGGGCTTCAGGCAGGCCTTCTGCGGCCGCAAGTTTCAACCAGTGTCTGGACTGTTCCTCGTCCTTTTCCACGCCCTGGCCCCGCTCATAGAGCAGGCCGAGATTATAGCGTGCAGCACAAAGTCCGTGCTCCGCAGCTTTCTGAAAATAGCTGGCTGCCTGCTCGGCATTGGCCGGGCTCTCGTCCAGGGCAAGACGACCCAGCGCAAATTCCGCTGGCCCATAGCCTTGCTCGGCGGCTTTGTGGTACCATTCTCTGGCTGCTTTCTGATCGCGCTCAACACTCTGTGCCTGACTTTTCATACCGGTTTCGTAGAGCTGGGCCAGACGATACTGGGCCCGGTCAATACCCTGACCGGCTGCCTTGCGATACCAGGAAAGCGCGGATTCCAATTTGCCCTCGTCCTCCAAGAGCGCGGCCAAATTGTACTGCGCCCGGGCATGGCCCTTGGCGGCAGCTTTGGCAAAATACTCGCGTGCTTTGCCCTGATCGGCTTTGCCAGCAAAGCCCTGCTGAGCAAAAATGCCGGCATTATAGAGCGCTGGTTCGTAGCCCTGATCCGCTGCCTTGGCATAGAAGGCCGCCGCTTCTTGCAAATTTTCGGGGCAGCCTCTGCCACTGGCCAAAAGCTCGGCGAGCAGGCACTGGGCCTGGACATCCCCTGCCTCAGCGGCTTTTCGGAACAATTGATAGGCCTGCTCTTCATTTTTTGCGCCCTGCTCTCCCCAAAAGGCCATCAGGCCAAGCCTGCGCGATGCCTCGGCACTGCCTTCCGCCTGGGCCTTTTCATACAATTTTGCGGCGTGGGCGAGATCCTTGTCCACGCCCAGACCATTTTCATAGAGCCGACCGAGACGCAGCAAAGCAGGGGTCACGCCGGCCTTGGCGGCTTTTTCATACCATTCTCTGGCTTTGTCCAGATCCACGGCTAAACCCCGGCCTTCTTCATACATCTCACCGAGATTCAAAGCGGCCTTCATCTCGCCTTTTTCCGCGGCCTGACTATAGCATTCCACAGCGTGGCTGGGATTGCTCTCAACGAGAATGCCTTCGTCAAAGAGTTCGCCCATGCGCAAAAGAGCGGGCAAATAGCCCCCATTGGAGGCTTTTCTCAACCACTCGATGGCCTGTGTCTCATCCTTGGGCATACCATGGCCTGTGACATACATATTGCCGAGCACATACTGCGACTCCGCATCGCCACGATTGCCAGCTTCGGCAAACCATTCGGCCGCGCGGATCAAATCCTGGCCCACACCGTCGCCCTTGCTGTACATATAGCCCATAAGCCGTTGGGCTTCGGTATTGCCCAAAAGAGCGGCCCTGCTGATCAGCTGAGCCGCTCGATTGGAATCTTTAGGAACACCGAGACCCTGGGAGAGTTTTTTGCCTTCTTCAAGCAATTGCTCAGCCGTAGGTTCTTTGGTGATGACTTCTTCTTCATCGGTGCATGCACTTAATGTCAGAGTCAATGAGCCTGCCATCAGCAAGCTCAGGAAAAGATTCCTGGAAAACGACACAATAGGCCTCCCTGAATGATAATCCATAGCCTCAGTCGGCCGACAACTGAGCAAACGCCTGTTTGGCCCGGGCATCTCCCTGCGCTTTCGCCTGGCCGTACCAATATAATGCAAGAGCTATATTCTTCGGTGTCCCCAAACCCTGTTCATAGAGACGACCCAGGCGGTACTGCGCCTTGGCATGACCTCCCTGAGCGGCAAGATTATAATATTTCCAAGTCAAACGGTAGTCGCTATCCAAGCTTCGGTCAGCCTCATAGAGACGGCCCAGACGATAACTGGCAGGCGCATAGTTGAGCTGAGCCGCTTCTTGATAGAGCTGTAAGGCCCGCTCGCCATTTTTCTCGATCTGCTCCGTGCCCTTTTCATAGGCCATGGCCTGGGCATACAGCTTTTTGGCCTGGAGCAAAACCTTGCCCTTGGCCGGCAGCCGGGCTTCGCTCTCAGGCTTTGGCTCGGGCTTTTTGGCCGATTCCTTCTTCGGCTGAGCCTGCGAGCGGACTCTGGACAGAGCCTGCTCTTTGGTCTCTAGGGTGAAACCACCGTCCAGATCTCTGATGCGGACGGAAATCCTTTTGCCATCGTCGTTTGCCAGATCACGCTCCCGCACCTGGCTGGCTCGTCTGGCAGGCGCGCTTCTGCCCTCTCTGCCAGGTCCAAGATCTGGCCCGGACTCTTCAAGCCAAAAGCCATGGGCTTCAGCCCGCGCAAGCCAGGCCTGCCCCTTGCGCAGATCCTGACGTACGCCAAGTCCTTTGAGGTAACACTGCCCCAAATTGTACTGAGCAATGGCATGGCCTTTCAAGGCCGCCTTGTGGTACCAGTACACCGCGCGGGCCAGATCCTTATCCACGCCGCCCAAACCGCTTTCATAGAGCGTTGCGAGATTGTTCTGGGCGGGCGCAAAGCCCTGCTCCGCCGATCTGGTGTACCAGATCACGGCCTGGGTCAGATCGCGCGGCACCCCAACGTCCCCTGCCTCATACAAACGTCCAAGGCGGTACTGGGCTTCGCGGTCACCCTGTTCGGCCGCCTTGGCGTACCAGTAACGGGCCCGCTCAGGGTCCTGTTTTGTGCCAAGACCAATCTCAAAAAGCACACCCAAATTGTACTGAGCGAGCAAAAGGCCCTTTTCTGCGGCGGAGAGAAAATACAGATAGGCCGCCTCCTCATTCTTGGGAACGCCTAAACCCTCAAGGTACATACGGGCGAGATTGTATTGCGCCGGCGCATAGCCCAGATTGGCTGCGGCTTCATAGTCGGCCAGAGCGCCAGCCAGATCGCGCTTGCCGGCCTGAGCGTGGGCTTTGGCAAAAGCGTTGAGAAAAAGCTGCCTTGCGGTAGGGTTGCCTGAGATCTGCTGCCCGCTTTTGCCAGAGACCTGAGTCTTTGCCGCAGGCGTTGCAGCCAAGCTCAGCATGAGCAGACAGGCAAGCAGCGGGCCTGCAAGGAAACGCGAAAGAGAGGTGATGGCCTGCCAATACCCTTTCAAAAAATCCCCCATGTTCGCAAAAAACGCTCGCTTAGACCATTTTGCCATGGGCAGCAAGCCGTTCCTGAACGTGGTGCAAAAGCCTATCCAGCCATTGCGGAAGCTCGCTCCACTCTTGGAAATGCAAGAAGGCGTAGAGAGCAAGGGCCAAGCAGAGCGAGAAAAAAAGCCCGCGCACGATCCCTGTCCAAAAATCTCTGAAAAGCAATTGGGGCAGAGTAGGCCTGGGCGCTCGGAAGATGAGGCGTCCCCTGGCCACAAGCTGCCCATAGGCCGTCCGCTCCGGCTGCGAAGGCTTTGTCATCGCAAGCACCTCTAGGAAGCCGAAGAGGATTTGAGCATCAGGAGAAACTTCTCAAGCCACTCAGTGACAAAGGGCAGTTTGATCAAAATCAGCGCTTCACAGAGTTGGTAGAGGCATGCCAGAAAAATACCGAGAACCAGCGTACTGCCCAGAGCAAAACCAAGTCCTCTGGCCATGCCGGTGAAAAAATTGCGGACAAAGACCTGCCATTTACTGCAGGAGATGAGCACGAGCCCGGCAATCTGCCCTTCCTTGGCAATTTTCTGTGCAAAGGCCTCGAGCAGTTTTTTTTCGTCGAGGGAGGCAAGCTCACTTTCCTTTAACGGATCCGCAGGCAACACAGGCAACTCCTTATGTCCAATGGGTTAGGCGCCCAAGAGCCAGCACAGACCCGTGATCAGCATCACCGCGTAAAAGGCGGCAAAGGCGTCATCGAGCATCACACCAAAACCATTGTGCATTTCCCGGTCAAAAAACGAAGCCGGTGGCAGCTTGACGATGTCAAAAAAGCGGAAAGCCACAAAGGCGGCCAACTGCCAGCCAAGAGTCTTAGGTGTGATCAGCAAAACAAGCCAGATGGCAAAGACCTCGTCGATGACAAAGGAGGAGTGATCGTGCACCCCGCAGTGGCGACCGGCGATCTCACAGGCCCAGGCACCCAGAAAAAAAACGCCAACAATCAGTGCCAACCAGAACCAGGCGGCAAATGCCTGCGCAAAAAACAGGTAAAAGAGCCAACCCGCAAGCGTTCCCCACGTACCTGAAGCCGGCCGCAAAAGCCCGCTGCCGAAAAAAGTGGCAATGAGATGCGCGGGATGAGCCAAGACAAAACGGACGTCCAGGCGTAAACGCTGCTTAGGGCTGTTTTTTTGATAGGCTTCAAACATCGTTCCTCAACGTGCATCCTCTTTATCTTCGGTGTCACTGTCTTCTTCATGCAGCTCATAGCCTTGGGCTCTCCGGTACCAGGCGTTGGCGAGATCAAGATCCACCTCAGTCCCGTCGCCGTTTTCATACATCAGCGCAAGCATCAGCATGGCCTGGACACTGCCCTGTCTGGCCTCTGCCAAAAAAGCGGCCAAAGCCTTCTGAAAGCAGGCCTGGGCCTTTTCTTCGTCCTGCACAACGCCAAGTCCTGCGGCATACATGGTCCCAAGACTGTACTCAGCCAGGGCACTGCCCCTTGCGGCTTCCTGTTCATAGAGCAGAAGAGCCCGCTCATACAGCGCCTGGGCAGCGACAGGATCCTGATGGCGGACAAGCCCGGCGGCATAGAGGTCGCCAAGGGCCAGGCAGGCGTCGGCGTTGCCTGCCTGTGCGGCTTTTTCATACCAAAAGGCAGCCTGCTCAAAGGACTGGCTGGTACCCTCCCCTGCCGCATACAATTGACCAAGGCAAAACATCGCCTCGCTCAGGCCCAGCTCTGCCGCCTGCTGATAGGCCTCAAAGGCTTTTTTGAAATCACAGGCCACGCCCAGACCATAGGTATAATTGTGCCCAAGCTGAGTCAGGTTTTCTGCCTGCTCAAGCCTTTCAGCCGCTGTCTCAAGGGCCAAAGGCGCAGTAGCGAAAACGCCAAAGACCCCAAAGCTCAAAAAAGCCCAGAAGAAGATGACACGCATAGCTTTCAAAAGCCTACGACAAACGGGCGAGCTTTGAGCCTAGCGACTGTGCTTTGAGCCAACCGACTGGGTGATCAGCACTTTCCAGCCTTTGGGCAGTTTGAGCTCACTGCCCAAGGCATCATGACGGCTATATTTGACACAGTTGGGAAGACCTTCTGAGGCACAGTAGAGCGCGACATTCTGATACATTGAGCCCACATGCATGCCAGAAAACAGCTCACCGGCCGGCGCCGCATAGAGCAAAATCAAGGACGCATTGTCAAAACGCTTGCGCTGATCTCCGTCCATGACTTTTTCAATGCTGTTTTTTTCAGGTAAATACTGCCAGACCCCATCGCCCAAGACCACGAGCAGACGGACTTTTTGCTCATTACGGGCGGTGGGTATGACATGCCGGCCATCGGCACGATTCACCCCCCAGGCCGCCCAGAGCAGGGAACTGAGCTCAGGCAGTGAAATATCATCCGTGGCAAAATGCCGCTCGCTTTTGCGGTCTTTGAGACAGGCCATCAGCGGCCGGCCACCACTGGTATCAGGGGCGGGAAGGGTCACAACCTGTCCATTGGCAAAAACAAGATCCGGTGTCAGACAAAGCGCAAGCGCAAGGATGCTTGCTTTCACCCAAAGAAAAGAACGTTTATGCATCTTGCCTCTCTCTTCCTACAAAATGGGCCAAACTCGCACAATACCCGTCTCAGTCGACATACCGAGAAGGCCACAAGGCTTGATCTTGTGGCTTTGCCAGTCTAGCTTCGTAGATGAAAGGTTTACAAACAAAGGTAGAATATCTCATTTTGGCCTATAGTACAAATCAAGGCCAAGCAAGGCAAGTCTTTTGGGCAATCACGGTCTTTGCATTGACTTACAGCTCCTCTTTGTTGTTCCCTCAGAATTTTTTTAAATTTGAGCCGGATGCTGAGGCTTGTTCCATGGCCTTTGTTCGTTCCGGGAGAACCGGCGCAAAATCCTTTGTGTTGCGAAAAAACACAGTCGAATCGAGAGCAATGGGTAGACTCACACGTTGTTCAGGACGCTGACACAGACTTCCTTTTTCCAAAAGGCTATGCCCAAAGCTATGACGGCTGTAATACAAGAAGGCAAGCCCTTGGCATATTTTTTCTCCACAATCTGCCTGATCCCGGCTTGAGCGGCTCTTGCGAGCTCCGTAGCCTGAGACGCCAGTTTCACTTCGATGATCATCGCTCGCCCATGCTCAAGGTCTTCGATGCAGATATCGGGTCTTCCAAGGCCATATTCCTCATTGGTCGTCAGCTCGAAACCTGCCCCGCGCAGTAAACCGACTAAAAAACCATGATAAAAACTTTCAGCACTGTCATAATAGCTGATGGTTTCATACAGCAAACGTGTTAGGAGTGTCTGCACCCGCTCCGCGTCGCCTTGCCATAAGGCCTCGCGTAACGGCTGCCAATCATGCTTTGTTATCTTTTCTGCAAACCAGCTCGCCACGACATCTAAAAATATAGTTCTAACCTCTTTATTTGGAATATATAATAACGTATATTCATCAACCTTTTGTGTGCTCACCTTGGTTAGGTAACCCGTAAGATACAATAATGTCCAAACATTATTTTCATTTTTATAAATAATATCATAGGTCAAATCTTCATTGAGTTTTGTCTTAATAGCTTTACCTGAAATCAGTGTTTCTATTTTTTTGTTAATTTCTATGCTCTCATTTTCAATCAAAATTTTGACAATAGCATTATCACTTGTATTATTCCAGTAGGTTTGTGGTTTTGCATTAGAGTCCCTCTGTAGCCTATTAAGATGCGTAAGAATATCCCAAGGACAATAAATATTTTCAACATTACCAAAATTATATCCATTATACCATTCTTTAAAGTCTTGTTTTTTATCTGTAAAACCAGCTAATTCAAGAAGACTATCTACTTCAGTCTCTGTAAATCCAAATTTATCTGCATATTCTGATTCTGAAATACTATAACATGAAAAATTATTTAAGCCAGTAAACATGCTTTCTTTAGCAATTCGTAGACAGCCTGTTAAAATAGCAAATTTTAGATAATTATTTGTTTTTAACGCAGCACCCAGCATATTTCTCATAAATACAATCATTTCTTCGTAATAACCATTTTGTTTAGCTGAGGTAATCGGTGTATCATATTCATCAATAAGTAATATAGCTGGTTCCCCCAATGATATTTTAAAGCACGACATAATATATTTAATGAGTCTACTACATCATTATGATTAGCAAGACCTTTTTTTAAAGCCAAAAGCCTTTCTTGATCAACAGGATCAACTTTTTCACTCTCAAGCAAATAAGTATGCTCAATACATAAAGAACGTAATAAATTAATAACCTGTCCCTCTGTAGAAGAATAATTTTCACCGCGTAAGTCTTTAAAGGTAATGAATACGGTTGGATATTGGTTCATCCAAGATTGACAGAGCGCAGCGTTTTGCGAAACCGCGAGACCTGAGAAGATGGCCTGACTGGATTTCTGAATATCCAAAAACTCTTGAAGCATGGATATCATCAGCGTTTTGCCAAAACGACGAGGACGAGTAATAAGAGAGACTTTTGGCGGTATTGGTAAAAACAGTTCCGTTAAAAAAAGCTGTCTTATCAACATAACAGCAGTTTTGTTCTCGGATTTCGCGAAAGGACTCTCCGCCAATGAGGAGATTGAGAAGAGCCATAGAATTTCCCGTAAGAAAAAGAGATGTATAAGCTGTAAACAAAAATCATGGACAGCCTGCTCAATGCTGCCACGCTGTGTAGCCGTAGAACCCAAGACGCAGACGTTCTCCAAGTGTCATGGGCACAGCTCCTGACCAGTCTGAGGCCTCAGCTTACCCAAAAGTCTGCGCGCTTCAGCAGTGCAGAGCGAGCATATCGCAACCTACTAGTAGTTCGTTCTTTAAATAGCTATGTTAATTTGACGTATTTCTAAAATTTTGGTAGAGGATCTTGTGGAGGGATCCTCTATGGCAAGAAAAAGAAAAGAAATAACAATCACTGACGAGGAAAAACAGAATCTCCAAGAAATTTCAAAATCTCGCACTGCGTCACGTA
>JAILPJ010000078.1 GCA_024699605.1 Desulfovibrio sp.
TTCTTTTGAACCTTACGCTGTAGCTCGTTGTCCCAGACGTAGCTAGTTTCATAGGCATAGGTCGTGTTGGTGTGTTTATTGTAGGATCTGGTGATGCTCATGAAGTCTACCCTCCCATTTTTGCTAAAAATGCGAATTTAATATTAGCATGGAAGGGAAAAATTGTCAAATATTTTTTAGGTTTTTTGAGATATTTAGTATCAAAAATGACTGAGACAGTACACTCTGCTACCTGGGTTTGTTGAAGAGAGTGAAGGCGAACCAGAAACTAGAGAAGAATGGATAGGCTTAGCCCAGGCGTGCAGATGCTCCTTGGATGGGAATGCGTGAAGACAGTTTGAAGAAAACGCTAAGTCTTCCATTTTGAAGGAGCCGAGCATTTCACGTGCCGGGCTTTCTGTTTTAAAAATCAGGAAGCCACAAAATCTCACTTTTCCTTTCACTTGTACCACTTGTAAAAACGGTCACACTATTGCATAACTATGGATAGTTACCCTGCACAAGGCTTAAATATTTCAATAGGTTAGACTGATTTTCCTCCTTTCTTTGAAGACATGTGCCTTGCAAGGGAAGTCGATTGTGACGTGCCAGTCGAGCGAATAACTCGCTCTATGAGAAAGATTCGTGTTACAGTTCACAGCCACCTGAGCACAGGATACAGCAATAGACGTAGGCAAGCCGATGAGACTCCTGTTTTGAAGAAGGAAGGCTGATAGGGAAACCCTAGGGGCTTGAAGAATCGTAGCAGGATCAGCCACTGGTAGGTGGGTGATAGCTCAGATTGATTACTGCGGAGGCGGCTCTACAACGATCTGTGATACCGTGTACGGGGCGTCAAGACAGAGGCTTTTCAGGGCATCAATCTCGTTGATCTTATTCCTTCGACAAGTCTCCACGTACGATCGGATTCGAGCATAATTTTGGGCAGATGTAAAACGGTGAGCAGGACTGGATTTGAGCTTCGTCAGCGGGCATTAATCACAAGACCGACGTAAGTCGGCTGTGAATAGTCACAGATCCGTCAACGGACTTGCTGGATACGCAAGGCGAGTTGGCGAAAGTTCATGCTTGGATGTACGGTATCGACTGAATCTGACCTTTTCCCTGAATACGAAATGGCATCCAATTTGAGGAGGGGAACTAATCATGGAGTCCCTCCTTTTTTGCACCTCTTCCACACAGTCGTGAGCAGTTACGCTCGAGGATCCCGAGTGTTCAAGTGTGTTGCCACCTGCGTTCAAGTGATGTGAGATTTCCGCTCAAATGAGAGAATAATAATCAGCTTAGGAAGTTGAGAAATTGGGAGAGGGAAAAAATTTGCAGAATTTTCCATAAAATAATGCAAAATTTTGTCCTTCACAACAGAAAATCTGCGCAAATTTTAGTCAAAAGCATCGTCACTAAAGCCAGAAAGCAGTCGTGGTACGTGAGTGGTTACAAAAATAATATATTTTTAGTGTTTTACAAATCTCATTCTTAAGCATCATTTTCATTTTTCTAGCAAAATACTTTTACGAGTATGTTATGGGGATTCCGTTAATGTCAGATATTCAAGATAAAGCTTCTCTTTCATTGATTATTCCATGCTATAATGAAGAGAAAACATTAGAAAAATGCTTAGAAAAATGTTTAGAATTAAATAATTACAATATAAATTTGGAGATTGTGATTGTCGATGATTGTTCTTCAGACCGAAGTCGCGAGATCGCTGAGGAGCTGGCGCGAAAATACCAGGGGGTAAAACTCGTTAAGCATGCTGTGAACAGGGGAAAGGGGGCTGCCATCCGTACGGGATTCGCCAATGCTACTGGCGACTACGTGGGCATACAGGATGCCGATCTTGAGTATAATCCCCTTGACTATCGCAAACTTCTGGAGCCTTTGCTTGCTGGGAAAGCTGACGTCGTCTACGGATCGCGGTATCTGCGTCAAGACACGCGCCGGGTTCTCTACTTTTGGCACACGTGGATGAATCGTTCTCTGACATTTTTATCTAATATGTTTACGAATTTAGATATCAGTGATATGGAGACATGTTATAAGCTCTTTAGAAAAGATGTTTTGGATAAATTTGTACCTTTATTGAAGGAAGAACGTTTTGGTTTTGAGCCAGAAATAACAGCTTTAGTTTCTATTTTTCACTGTCGAGTTTATGAATGTTCAATAAGTTACGAACCAAGAAGTTATAGTGAAGGCAAAAAAATTAATTGGAAAGATGGCGTTCATGCCCTTTATTGCATACTACACTATGGGGCACCTTATGCCAGTTTGCCAATGCAGATTTTATTGTACTTTTTTATTGGTGGCTTTGCGGCAATAATCAATCTGATAGCCTTTGTTGCGGCGCTTTCTCTTGGTTTGTCGGTCGCTTTTGCAGCGGTCTCTGCCTTTATCATAGCTGCCATAACAAACTACCTGCTTTGTGCTACGATCCTCTTTCGCCATAAAGCAAGGTGGACAACGCAAGGGGAATTGCTCGCCTATCTGATCACAGTCTGTGTGATGTGTCTCTTGGATCTTGCCCTCACCTCGGCCTTTATTGCCCTGGGTGTTTCTTCCGTTTGGAGTAAGCTTTTTGCAACAATTATCGGTTTTATAGGAAACTTTGCCTTCCGTAAATTTTTTGTTTTTTAGAAACTATTGCTTATGCATAACCATCTTGTAAGTTTAGACTGGCTCAGGTCAATAGCTATTATTTTTATTCTTCTTATCCATATCTTTGATGATTATTCACAAAATCAATTATTTTCGATCAAGTATGTTACGAGTTTAGGGGTTGAAGCTTTTGTACGTATTGGCTTACCGTTATTTTTTGTTTTGTCGGGATTTTTATTAATAAAACCCTATGAAAATGGCCAAGCGATCAAAAAATTTTATCAACGTCGTCTGCAAAGAATTTTACCCTTATTTTTGTTTTGGTCTTTTATTTATTATTTGTATTCAAAACAGTCATTTGACTTACTTGATTTTTTTCGTTGCCTCGTCACTGAACCGCTGTTTTATCATCTCTGGTTTGTTTATGCGATACTTGGTATATATATTGTAACTCCATTAATATCAAATATTGTTGTTAATACCAAACCTCAAGCTATTCTACTCTATTGCGTTATATCAATTTGTGTTTACACATTTGAGCCTGTGTTTAAATTCTTTAATGTTAATACATATTTTTATCAATTTTTTATTCAATTTTGGTTTATCTATTTTATCGGTGGCTATTGTATTA
>JAILPJ010000079.1 GCA_024699605.1 Desulfovibrio sp.
TTCTTTTGAACCTTACGCTGTAGCTCGTTGTCCCAGACGTAGCTAGTTTCATAGGCATAGGTCGTGTTGGTGTGTTTATTGTAGGATCTGGTGATGCTCATGAAGTCTACCCTCCCATTTTTGCTAAAAATGCGAATTTAAGATTAGCATGGAAGGGAAAAATTGTCAAATATTTTTTAGGTTTTTTGAGATATTTAGTATCAAAAATGACTGAGACAGTACACTAGTTTTCCTCGGCCAAAGCCTCGGCAAAACGAGCACGCATGGCCAAAAGCTTTTCTTTCTTGTCCAGAAGATCGCAACTTGTGGCCTTTTCACGAGCCACAACATCTTCTGAAGCGCGTGAGAGAAAATTTTCGTCCTGAAGATGACGATTGACATTGAGCAGATTCTTTTCCAGCTTGGCAAGCTGCTTGTCCAGTCTCGCCAACTCTCCAGCTAAATCCACAGTGCCTCGCAGGGGGACAACAATCTGGCAGCCACGGGCCACTGCTGAAGCTGAAGCGCGTGGAGCCTGAAGGGCCAAATCCACACACATCTCCTCAAGTCGAGCCACCTGCATGATGACTTCCTGACTGTCCAAAAGCAGTTGCTTTTGCGTTTCATCCACAGGCTGGAGCAGCAAACGGACCTTTTTCCCAGGGCTAATATTGAGCTCAGCTTTGATCGTACGCACAGAGACAATCACTTCCTGCAGAAATTCCATATTCCTGGCATCGTCAGCGCGCAGACACGAAGCCCGTTCTTCTGGGTATTTGGCACACGCCAATTCCGGATATTGATCGCTTCCCGGCAGAGCCGCCCAGATTTCTGCCGTCACAAAAGGCATGATGGGATGCAAAAGCACCAAGGTCTCACGCAGCACAAGTAAAAGCACATATTGCGCGGTCTCTTTGCGCTCAGGATCATCCGACTGCATATCAGGCTTGACCAGTTCAAGATACCAGTCGCAAAAAGCGCCCCACAAAAACTTATAGCAGGCTTGGGCGGCGTCATTGAAACGATAGTTGGTGAGAGCCTCTGAGACCTCTGCTTTAACTTCTTCAAGACGATGCAAAATCCATCGGTGATGCAAACCAGAAACCGAAGCGAGGTCGCAGGCTTTTGGGCATGTACCGCCCAGATTCATCAAGGTAAAACGCGCCGCATTCCAGAGCTTGTTCACAAAGTGCCGATACCCCTCAATGCGGTCTTCGGAAAGACGAATATCACGCCCCATGGCGGCAAAAGCCGTCAACGTGAAGCGCAAGGCATCACAGCCGTACTTTTCAATCATCAAGACCGGATCAATGACATTGCCCGTTGACTTGCTCATCTTACGGCCTTCGGCATCGCGCACGAGGGCGTGCAGATAAACATCCTTGAAAGGCACTTGCCCCATAAAATGCTGCCCCATGATCATCATGCGGGCCACCCAGAAGAAAATGATATCAAAGCCCGTAACAAGCACGCTTGTAGGATACCAGCGTTTAAGCTCCTTGGTTTGATCCGGCCAGCCCATGGTGGAAAAAGGCCAGAGACTTGATGAAAACCACGTATCCAAGACGTCCTCATCCTGCACAAGCTGCGTTTTGCCGCAAGCTGGGCAGCGATCCGGGTTTTCCTCGCTAACAATGAGCTTGCCGCAGTCCTGACACGTCCAGGCGGGGATTCTGTGTCCCCACCAGATCTGACGACTGATGCACCAGTCGCGGATAGTATCAAGCCAATGATAATAGGTCTTGATCCACGATTCAGGGAAGATCTTGGTCAGAGCGGGAACGGCAGCTCGGGCCTGAGGCGCAAGTTTGGTTGTGGCCACAAACCACTGCGTTGAAACATGTGGCTCAACAACGGTATGACAACGGTAGCAATGGCCTACAGCATGCGTCAGATTCTCAACTTTGACGAGATCTCCAGCCTGTTCAATATCAGCCACGATCTGTTTGCGACAAGCTTCCTTGCTCAGTCCGGCGTAAGGACCGGCTTCAGCTTTCATCACACCATTATCGTCAATAACCTGGAGAAATTCCAAATTGTGCCGTTTGCCGAGCATCCAGTCGTTGTGATCATGGCAAGGAGTGACTTTCAGGCAACCTGTGCCAAACTCGCGATCCACATAGCTGTCGGCAATAACAGGCAACTCGCGCCCCAAGACCGGCAAAATAACCTTGGAGCCGATAAATCGACTGTAACGCTCATCTTCTGGATGCACACAGACTGCGGTGTCGCCAGGTATAGTTTCGGGTCTGGTTGTGGCTACAATCAGTGACTCGGAACTGCCAGCCAGATGATAGCGGATATGCCAGAGATGCCCTTGGCTGTCCTCGTGCTCCACTTCGTCGTCAGCCAACGCCGTATGACAGCGCGAACACCAATTGATGATATAGTCACCCTTATAGATCAGGCCTTCATTATAGAGCTGGACAAAAACACGACGCACAGCGCGGGAAAGCCCTTCATCCATAGTGAAACGCAGACGCGTCCAGTCAACCGAGCAGCCAAGAGCGCTGATCTGATCAAGAATGCGATGTCCGTATTCTTCGCGCCACTTCCAGACGCGCTCAATAAAGGCTTCACGGCCAAGATCGTGGCGGCTTTTGCCCTCTCGTGCCAAGGCCCGTTCCACCACATTCTGGGTCGCTATACCAGCATGGTCTGTGCCTGGCACCCAGATCACATTTTTGCCTTTCTGACGGGCATGCCTGATTAAGACATCAATAAGTGTCAAATTCAGGGCGTGACCAATATGGAGAGCGCCTGTGACATTGGGCGGGGGAATGACAATGGAATAGCTTTCGCCAGCATCGTCCGGGTTGGGAGTAAAAATTTTTTCTTCCTCCCAGTGACGACGCCACCGGGCCTCAACATCCTTGGGCTCATAGCCGCTTGGAAGCATCTCTTCTGCCATGGGGTCTTACGGGTACAGAAGCACTGTACCCTCCTCCTTTTCGTAATTGCCGCCAAGCACAAACACTCTTGCGCTCGACAGCAAAAAAAACTGTCTGCGGGAAAAACCTGATTTTTACGTAAAAAAAATGCCAGAATGGAATCTTGCAATCTCGGCCAAAGCCGGCAATACTAAGGCTATGCCGCACCCAACCATCCATCTTCTCTGGGACGCCTCGCATATTTGGGGTCTCATGGCTTGGCGCGCTCTGACTGCGCTCGGGCTCTCCATACGCCTGACGAAAGGTCAAGAAATAGCGTATGGCTTGCTTTTAGGCAAGTCAGAGCCTGTCAGAGAAAAGCTTCTTATCGTCCCTGGCGGCAATGCCCGGGCCAAGGCCAGAGCTTTGGGAAGCGATGGCTTAGCCGCCATTCGAGAATTCGTACGTTGTGGCGGCAACTATCTGGGTATTTGCGGTGGTGCCGGTCTGGCTCTGACAGGCGAAAACTCTCTAGGCCTCTGTTCTTGGTCGAGGAAACCCTATCCTGACCGTCTGCAACATCTGGCCAGTGGCCATGTGCTAGCCAGACTTGCCGAGAACCCTCTCTGCCCTCAAGAGCTGCAGGGAGGAGAAATTTCCCTGCCCATCTGGTGGCCTGGCCGCTTTTCTCCTTCAAAAACGCATGGAGTTGATATCCTGGCTTGTGCCAGCAAGCGTGATAACGACTTCTGGCTTGGCGATCTTGCTCTTGCCAGTATGCCACAGGCAATTTTCGGCATCTGGCAGGAAGAGTACGGGCTTGACCTTTCCTCTAATTTTCTCACCGACATGCCACTTGTGATCAGTGGACAATTTGGTGAAGGCCGATATCTTCTAAGCTATTCCCACCTTGAGACACCCGCAAGTCCCCATGCCAACGCCTGGCTAGCCTTCCTGATTGCTGAACTCACCAAGATCTCGCTTCACACTACCGTGATTCCGGCCTGGGACCTGGATAAAGCTCAAAAACGCTGGGCCCTGGATGAAAACAGCCGTCCCCTACACGAAGCCTTACAAATTACACGCAAGCTGTTGGAGTTGGGCGTTGCCCAGCATCTTTTCTTTAGGCGCACTCCCTGGCTTTGGGGCTGGCGCACCGGTCTTCCTGGTGCGGCGCTCAACGCCCTGCACGCCTCCCTGGTCGGACTGCTTGCCGTAAAGCCCTCTGCTGCGGCACAAAAGGCGTGGTCTGCCATGCGCTGCGATTTCACACGTACGCTTGAGCTGTTTGCCCAAAGTGCCGAGGAAAGCCTTTTGACAAGTCGCATTACCAGTGTGCTTGGTGGATTTTTGCCGCACGCCATTCGCCATCGCGATCTCAAAGATCGCCAGCTGGCCATTTTCGGCTGCCCCAGAAATGGGGGAGGACTTGTTGGGGAGATGCTCAAAGTAACCGAAGAGCTGATCTATCTCTCGCAGCCTGACCTTAGTCCACAGGCTGACCCTGGCTTCGATATTCATTGAGCTTATTACGCAGCGTACGCACGGATATGCCAAGCATCTCGGCTGCCTGCGTACGATTGCCGCTGGTCACTTCCAAGCCCTTAATGATCATAATACGTTCCATCTCATGGAGGGGAATGACAGGTCCTGAAAAGGCCTGCAGGGCATCACCGGAAGAATCAGAAGTTTTTGGCGCCGGCTGAGGAGAAGTGGCTTCGACAATGTCGTCTTCGGAGGAGGGGGAAGTTTCTGCTTCTTCTTCAAAAAGCGGCCATTCCGCATTTTCCAGAAGAAAATGACAGGGTTCAATGGGGCGGCCATTGGCCAGAAGGACCGCCCTTTCCATGAGATTCTGCAGTTCGCGGACATTGCCCGGGAAGGCGTAGGACATCAGCCAGTTTATAGTCTGGTCTGAGAGCGACATGGGAGCAAGGCCATACTCACGCACATACATATTGATGAAAAAATTGGCCAGCTCCAGGACATCGTCACCGCGCTCATGCAGGGCAGGAAGTCTAAGAGGAATGACGTTTAGACGAAAATAAAGATCCTGACGAAATTTACCTTCCTTCACCCACTCTTCAAGATTGCGGTTGGTTGTGGCTAAAACCCTGACATCCACACGTACTGTCTCGGATCCACCCACCCTGTCAATTTCGCTTTCCTGCAAGACACGCAAGAGCTTGGCCTGCAGCGGCAGATCCATCTCTGAAATTTCATCGAGCAAAAGCGTGCCACCATTGGCCAGCTCGAATTTTCCGAGTTTTCTGGCAATGGCCCCGGTAAAGGCCCCTTTTTCATGTCCAAAGAGTTCGCTTTCCAGAAGATGTTCAGGCAGGGCTGCGCAGTTTACAGCAATGAAAGGACCTCGGGCCCGTTTACTCATGGCGTGCAAATAGCGAGCAAACATTTCCTTGCCCGTACCAGATTCACCCATGATCAGGACCGTGGCCTTGGAAGGGGCCACCTGCTTGGCCAAAGCCAAAACACGGGCTATAGAAGGGTGACGTCCGACAATACGAGGCCCAATCCCTTCGGTAAAGCCAGGTTTATGTCCGCCAAGCGTGGAGACCTGCGGAACAGGCACGGGCTTTTTAGGTTCCCTGACAACTGAAAGGATGCGTTCTACATCCAAAGGCTCAAGCCAGTAGTCTCGAGCTCCGAGATTCAAAAGCCGCTCGGCCTCTTCAGGAGTGCCTTTATCGGTTGTCACAATCACCGGGGGGAAGTTGGGATCATCGCCGCCCACTGCCAGAAGATCTTCCACCCGGAAGCCTGGCAGTTGAGGACGAGCAAAGATCACGCCTGGTCCAGATTTGCGAATAAAGACCGTAGCGCCTTTCAGGTTTTCGGCAATGCCCAAGTCAAAGCCGGCGTCTCGCAACGCCGGAAAGACGCCTGTCACAGCCTGTGCGGGCATAAGGAAAAGTAAGCGGCGATTAGCCATGCGGGGTATCCTACGTCATTGCTGGCCTTCTGGCAAGTGAAGTCGCAAAGAGATCTATTGTCTTGCGTTAGTTTCCTATATTTGCCATACAATATCTGAAACACAGTGGCAAAGTCTTTTAACGCCAGGGCCTGTTAGGAGATTAGCGAAAAGTTTGAGCGATCACCCATTAACCTGACCTGCGAATTGCCCGCATTCTCTTTTCATGAGGAGTAATAGCTTGTCCGAAACACAAAGCAATCTTCACTGCACGCTTTTTCAGGATGCGCAAATCATGCCTTTCTGTGAAGGAAAGTTCGCCGTCTATACCAACGACGCGACCCTGATCAGACAGAGCTTATGCATCAGGGACTACTGTGTGGTCTTCAAACCGGCGGAATGTGTACCAGTCAATATCAGGCTTACGGAATCTGTGATCTTTGGCGGTTTTCTTTTTAAACATTACGGGCATTTTCTTTTAGAAAGCCTTGCACGTCTCTGGTTTGCCAAGGAACACCCCAATTTTCCCGTAGTCTGGGTCGGTCGTGATGGTCTGTTACTCGATTTTCAATTGGAAATTTTTGAACTTCTGGGCCTCAAGAATCCCATTCGCTTCATTGATCGGCCTGTCAGTATTCACAAGCTTTTCCTTCCAGACCCAGGCTACCTCATTCAGACCTTCTTTGCTCCTGAGCATCAGGCTTTTCTGTCAGTCTGCGATCCTGAACCTGTTAGAGCTGGCAAAAAAATCTATCTCTCTCGCCGACATTTTGGCGGAGAATCCTGTCTCACCAATGAAGCTGAACTTGAGCGCCGCCTTGTGCAAAAAGGTTTTCACATCTACTACCCGGAAAAGCACACTATTCGAGAACAATTGGCCTATTTAAGCTCTGCAGAAAAAATTTTAAGCCTTGAAGGCTCAAGTCTTCATACGCTCATTTTGTTACGCGAACTCAAATCGCAAATCTTGATCATTCCCAGACCGCAAACTGAAATCAACCATAACTATCTGACTATTGCCCAGCACAAGGGCTTTTGCCAGAGTTATCTCCCAGACGATGATCTCTATCAGAATATCTCCCCTGTGACGCAAAGTCACGTGCAATGGCGTGGAGAACTTAATCTTGATCGTCTTCTTCCTATGGTTGATCAGCCTGATTGGTCGCCGCTTGCTTTCTACCGTTCTATCTTTACATCAAACTTTCAGTAGTAAAAACATATAATATATCTATCTTTCAGTAAAAGTAATCCGTCTACATTCAAAAAAAACTGAGGCACTTAACTTCACCAAACAAATACTAACTACGGTGAAAAATAGATAGACAGTATTATACTGTTTGATTTATATAGTCATAAAGAAATGATAGAACCAACATATATATCCATGTACGCGATAAAAATATTGATTTCTCCGATAAGTTGAAAGGCAACATGGAAAAATTTTCTCTATTCATCATAGCTCAAAGGAACGCCGTAACGCCACCTCTGCTGGCACAGACAATGGCAAACAGAGCCACAGCAGTTCACACCCGGGCAAACAATCCGTAAGCATAGTATCTCAAAAATAGCCTTGGACATTTTGACCAAGGTCGCCCTTGCCCTTTTTCAGACAAAAAAAGAGGAGCCAAGACAGCAACTCTTGACTCCTCAAAATAACACTTTCGGGACAATTTACACGTAGATTTACACGTTCCCGAAACTGATCTCGTAAAAGTGGCGGAACGGAAGGGACTTGAACCCTCGGCCTCCGGCGTGACAGGCCGGCGTTATAAACCGACTTAACTACCGTTCCGTAAAAAATGGTGGGCAGTACAGGACTTGAACCTACGACCCCCGCCGTGTGAAGGCGATGCTCTACCAGCTGAGCTAACTGCCCGTACTGAACATGTCTCCTTCTACGCGATCTTCCTGTCCAAGTCAAGCTCTTGAATAAAAAAAATAGAAATTTCTTTTTTGCTGAACCCACCAGATATCCCTTGCACGCACCCTGTACCAGTGATAGACCACACAGGTCGCGACAATGAGGCACAACTGTCCAGCTCTATTCTTTGTGAAAAATCTTCCGAAAGACTTAGCACAGCTGGCCCAAGCCAAAAAACAACCTATTTTGCAAATACTTTTGGAGCACAATCATGCTCAATGTTCTCCCTAAGTTCCTTGAATTCGATCAATCCCACAGAAACATCGCATACCCAAAACTTAGGGCTGCCCTTACGACCTTGCTCTGTGCCTTGTTGATCGCAGTTAATTCCCAGGCACGAGTCATTGGCGGCGATGAGATGATGAATCAGGACATGGAGGAAAACCTCTGCGCCCTAACTTTTGATGACGGGCCATCCATCTTTACGCCGGAACTTCTGGACATGCTTAAAGAGCATAACATCCATGCGACCTTTTTCATGCTTGGTCAGATGGTCAATCACTATCAGGACATTGCCATCCGCGTGGCCGAAGAAGGTCACGAGATCGCAAGCCATACCTATTCTCATAAGAACCTAAAACGACTATCCAATGACGGGCAGCTGGCTGAAATCACCAAAGGCTTTGAAAGCCTCCAAAATTTGGGCATTATTCCCCGCTACATGCGACCGCCCTACGGATCCTATGATGAACGCACCGTGGAAATCGCCAAAAAGTTTGGTTTAGATGTCGTCCTCTGGTCCATGGACAGCCGTGACTGGAAGCGACTGCCTGACGACTACAGACTGCTGCGATCAGTACGCGGAACGCCCTACGAGCCAGGAACTATGCGTGGAGTCTTTCTCTTCCACGATATCCATAAAAAAACCGTGGACGACCTGCCACGGATTATTCAGCAGCTGCGCGAAGCAGGCTGTCAACGTTTTGTCACCTTTTCTGAATACATGCAGGGTTTAGCCGATCCAGAGCCACCGATTCTGATGACAAGAAGACCAGTGGCGAAAGAGGCTCCCGAGCAGCACATCAATCAAGCAGCCTTAAGTAATCCCACGGAACCTGAAGTACACAATGTATCGACACCTGCGCAAGCAACACCGGAGGAACAAACGGAACAACCTCTCGCACTGCCTGAGGCGCAACTTCCTCCGGCTGAAAGCCCGACTCAGGAATCTGTTGAGCAACCCACACACATCTAACGAGCTGTCAAGCCGAGCACCTTGCCCGAAAGGCGCGTAACGCGCCTCACGAGAGTCTCCCTTTAAAATCATCATAGCCAAAACGGCGAATCAACGTCACCTTTTCTCCTGAAAACTTGGCAATGGAGGGATGGCGCAAACCGTTGAACGTTGTGCTCTTCACCATGGTGTAAATGGCCATATCGCCAAAGAGCAAACGATCCCCAATGCAGAGTTTGCGGTTAAAGCCATAGTGATACGGGATCACATCCCCCGCTAAACATGAATGCCCAGCTAACCGGTAACAAAAGGGCTGCCCGTTCTCTTCTTCTGCTTCCAGAACACGCCCTCCCATTTGATAGAAAAGAGGGGGCCTATAAGGCATCTCCAGCACATCCGGCATATGACAGGTGACTGAAACGTTGAGGATGGCAACTGGATAGTCAGCCTGGACGATGTCCAGTACTGTTGCGGAGAGCCAACCGGCATCCAAAGCCACTGCCTCACCCGGCTCAAGATAAAGCTCTGCGCCATAGCGCTTCCGTAAGCCGCAAAGCAGCTCACACAAATGCGCTCTGTCGTAATCGGGAGCAGTGATATGGTGCCCTCCCCCCAAATTCATAAAAGCACATTGAGCAAACTCAGCCCCAAAGGCACGCTCTGCGGCGACAAGCGTGCGTTCCAATGCCCCCACATCCTGCTCACAAAGCGTGTGCATATGTAAACCAGAAATTCCCTCCGCAAAAACCGTATCCTGAAAATCACGTCTGCGAATGCCAAGACGTGAACTGGGCGCACAGGGGTCATACAGCGGAACAGTGCCTTCCGAATGCTCAGGATTGATCCTAAGCCCCACTTTGACCGGTTTTTTTGATTGTTGATTATAGGCCAGAATCCTCGGCGCAAATCTTCTCCATTGGGCCATTGAATTCAAGGTCAGATGATCACAGAGGGGCAAAAGCGCATCAATTTCCTCTTCCTCAAAAGCCGCCGCATAGGCGTGCACTTCCCCGCCGAATTCTTCACGTCCCAGACGCGCCTCATCCACTGAACTCGCACACGTTCCCCACAATGGGCCTTGCTTGGCTCGAGACAGCAAATCAAAAACTGACCAGGCTGAAAAAGCCTTTAACGCCAAAAGAATTTTTACCTTGGCGCGCGTTTGGATGTCATCCAAGATGGCGCAATTGGCCACAAGCTTTGCCTCGTCCAAAAGATACGAGGGGGATGGAATCTCCCCCCCGAACAAAAAGAGCTTGGGATAAACGCGTGCAGCCATCAGCAATCCACACAGGTCCAGGGCAAGCCATATTTTGCCAAGTCAGCCAGGAAAGGATCTGGATCCATTTCTTCCATATTAAAGACACCGGGCTTTTTCCACAGACCAGCGACAAGCATTTTTGCTCCAACCATAGCCGGAACACCTGTGGTGTACGAAATGGCCTGAGATCCCACCTCGGCGTAGCAAGCCTCATGATCACAGACATTATAGATATAGACGGTACGCTCTTTTCCCTTGTAAATGCCCTGCATCCGGTTGCCAATACAGGTTTTGCCTCGCGTTAACGGTCCCAGAGAAGCAGGATCCGGCAAAAGCTTGGCTAGGAACTGTACAGGCACAATTTCCTGGCCCTGGAAGGGGACAGGATCAATGCGCGTCATACCGACATCTTCAAGCACACGCAGATGGTCAAGATAGTTTTGTGAAAAGGTCATCCAGAAACGCGCCCGGCGAATACCTGGCAAGCGTTCAACCAACGATTCCAGTTCCTCATGATACATGAGAAAACATTTCTTGCGCCCTATGCCTTCGGGAAAGATATAATCCATAGACCAGGCCAGAGGATCGGTTTCCACCCATTCTCCACGCTCCCAGTAACGTCCTTTGGCTGTGACTTCACGGATATTGATCTCGGGATTAAAGTTGGTGGCAAAAGGCTGTCCATGGTCGCCTGCATTACAGTCAATGATATCAAGCACATGCACTTCATCCAAAGCATGTTTGAGCACATAGGCGGCAAAGACATTGGTCACGCCAGGATCAAAACCAGAGCCCAAAAGAGCACAGAGACCGGCTTTGGCAAAACGCTCGCGATAAGCCCATTGCCATTTGTACTCGAAATGTGCTGTCTCCGGAGGTTCGTAATTTGCTGTATCCAAGTAATTGACGCCGCATTTCAGGCAAGCGTCCATAATTGTCAAATCCTGATAGGGAAGAGCAATATTCAGGACAAGCTCGGGCTTGCACTTGTCCAGCAAACGACACAACGCGTCAACATCATTGGCATCGACTTCACAAGTCGCAAGATCAACACCCAGACGTTCCTTGACGCTTTGGGCAACCTTGTCGCAGCGTGAAAGCGTACGTGAAGCCAGCGTAATGTTTCCAAAAGCGCCTTCATCGCGCTTAGCCTGCGCACACTTATGCGCTACCACACTGCCAACGCCACCAGATCCGATGATCAGAATATCTGCCATAGTTTCTCCAAAAAACGTCAAAGGAGATTTGTTTACGCATCGCCAGCCAAAAGCCGCACATAGGCGAAGCGGCTGTTCTTCTGTCCGTGCTCAAATATCTCTCGTCCTTCCTGTGCACATCTGGCACAGGCATGACGTGGAATCAAAACACAGAGACTGCGTGAAACCCGATCAGAGGCTGTTTCAATGACTGTCAGTCCCGGACAGTCCGAGCAAAGCTTGATAGCTTCCTTCTGCCCTTCGCTCAACATATCCGTATCATAGAAAATATGCTTCTGACGCACCCAAAACCCTTTTTCCTCTCGACCTTCCGTCGGACGGCTGGGAGGATTATGGTAAAGCTCGAGAACCTGATCACAAAGTCGCTCAATATGACTCATGACCTTGGGTGGCTGCCGTGTCACATCCGTATTCCATTCAGGTTCACGGATATCATCTGTGGGCAAGCCAGCAAGAGCCAGACTAATAGCCAGATTGACATAGGGTAGAGCTCCGCGGATGGAGTAACCGCCTTCAAGCACAGCAATGTGAGGATTGATAGCACGATTTAATGCGGCATAGCCTTGGGCTGTCAGACGCATATTGGCCAGAGGATCCGTAAAATGATTGTCCTGACCTGCGGAATTAATAATGATATTCGGCTGAAAAGCGTTCAGCATGGGTACAACAGCGTGTTCTATGGCATAGAGATAACCAGCATCAGACGTTGATGGGGGCAAAGGCAAATTAATGGTCCGCCCCAACGCCCCAGGGCCCCCGCATTCTGAAACGAAACCGCTGCCCGGATAGAGTGTTCTGCCATCCTGATGCAGAGAAATAAAAAGTGTATTGGGATCATTCCAAAACACATCCTGACTGCCATCACCATGGTGCACATCGGTGTCCACAATAGCAATACGCAATGGCCGGTCGGGATTGGGATAGTGATCGCGAATGTATTCGATCATCACGGCTTCATTGTTGATATTACAAAAGCCGCGGTTGCCATGCACCACCCGCATGGCATGATGACCTGGAGGACGCACGAGGGCAAAGGCGCGCTGCTCTTTATTTTCCATGACAAGTCTGGCTGCGGTTATTGCGCCGCCAGCAGAGGCTAAATGACTCTCAGTGCTCACACTGGCAACGTCCGGTAAACAAAAATGCGCACGCTCAAGCCAAGATTCTTTGGCAAAAACTGGCGGATATTCTGTAATACCAGGAATATCGAAGAGTCCTTCTTCCAGCAGCTGATCCCTGGTATAAAGCAAACGCTCCTCTCGCTCTGGGTGAGTGGGGGAAATAGCCCAGTCAAAGGCCGGGAAGAAAACAACGCCAAGACTGCGCTTGGCTTCTTCCATGCCAGATCCTCTCTCAATGGCTGCATTTTCCATCCAGATATCCTTACGTTACGAATAACCTATGCTGACGTGACAACGCAAAACACTTTCTCAATCCACAAAGTTGCCAACGACAAAAAACGCCGCACTCAGATCATCGGCTACAACCAATACTTCTGCAGAAAGTGTATCTCTCAACAAATACGGGATCAACAGCCCCCTTGCCAACGCTCAAAAGGCCTTCTTTTTGTCCATACGGGCTTGCAAATGCTTGTGCGCAGTCTGCACGAGTTCTTCAAGAGAACTCGCAGCATCAAGTACACAAAAACGTTCGGCATGACGTTTGGCGAGATCAAGGAAACCAGCGCGCACCGTCTCATGAAAAGAGGCATCATACCCATCAAAACGCCCTTCCTGACAGACCGTCCCTTTTCTCTGCAGCATACGCTTTTTGGCCAGTGCAACGGGCAAATCAAGTAAAAACGTGAGATCTGGTTCCAGCCCATGGCTGGCTAAAGCGTTCAAGGTCATCAGCGTTGCCTGGTCAAGCCCTCTGGCAGCCCCCTGATAGGCCAGGGTTGAGTCGGTATAGCGATCGCAAAAGACAAGCTCTCCCCGCTCAAGGGCTGGCTTGATAACTTCTGCCACATGCTGAGCTCGATCAGCGAGAAAAAGAAAAAGCTCAGCGCTGGCCTCAAGTCCCTTGGTATGTTCATCAAGAACAATCTCTCGTAAACGCTTGCCAAGCGCAGAGCCACCAGGCTCACGGGTCAGACAGAGCGGGCACTCACCCATGCTTTCTGCCAGAGTTTGTAAAAGCGTGGTCTTGCCTGAACCATCAATGCCTTCAAATGTGACAAACACGATTCATCCTTCTTTTCCTGCGGCAACTCAATTCCCGATATGCTGACAACTCTTTTTCTTACCATCTGAACGCTGGACAATCTTGGGGGGCGGCACGCTCGCTGCCCCATGAGGAGCGAGGATCGTTGTCTGTCGACAAAAAGCGACCAGCACCGCAGGTCAGTTTCTGTAGCTCGTCTGACTCGCATGAGCCACTGGCCTTTGCGATCTTGTGACAGAACTCTTCCTGAAAAAAGCTGAACAATGACTTGCACCGTATGTGGGCAGCCTGAGACAGGTCGTTTCGAGATCAGACAGCTCAACGCCAAGAAAGGCTTTTTTCAGCGGACAAGCTCGCGTGTATGGATAAAAAGAGAGAGATGAGATCCCAAATCTCCGTGGAGGAGAATGCAGTGATCGAGAAAAGGGAGGAAAAAATACATTGCTAGAAGTTTTCTTGCTATCCAAGCCTCGCCTTTCGGAAGGGGATTCATGACGCAAGCGCTGCCTTTGCCCTGCTCAAACAGGATCACTTGCCGCCTTTGTGGGAGATCGTCATTTGCTGTTTACCAAAAATCTGACGGAGCCAGCAGCAAGCTGTTATGATGAAAAGCTATGGGGAAAAGCTCTTTGGTCGCCTTGGATGAGGGATTTTGCCAGCAACTGTGACGGTGCAGCAATTGAATTGTTACGAAGGAGAACTCAGGGCTGTCTATCCATACCGACTGACAAATTACGGCCATGCTATACGCCTAAAAGCCGCTTAACATCAAGCGTTAGGGGAATTTCAACCTCAATTGGCTGATAAACTCTGGCGTTATGGCACGTTAGACAAAAAGGAAATACAAAAATCTGTCTAGCTGTCAACAGCAAAAAACGCAACTGAAGCGCCCCCCTTGCTTCTCACACCGCAACGATCTCGAACTACCTGGAGGAAAACAAGGAAAAAGATTCATTCGTACTTTGTTTCTTTCTGGAAGCGCGTTTTTTCTTGGGGGGATCCTGAGCCCAGGCAGGCAATGCGCTTACTTTCGAAGAGGCGGACGCTGTTTGATCATCGCTTGTTACGGAAAAAGGGGTCAGATCAGGCCTCTCCTGGTGAGGTTCGCCATCCCCGTTCACGGATTGTTGTGCGGACGCTGGAGAAAGCGGTAATCCCTCAGTGTCTGCACGAGCAAAAGAAGGCTGTCCTGTTGAAAGCACCTTGTCACTTGAGACAGTCACGGTTGGCTTAACGCCTTGTTCTTTCGCCTCTGTTGACGGCATGTCAGCTGGTTTTTCCACGGTTTGCGCTTCAGCCGTCTTGGCCAAAGACGCAGCGCCGTCTCCCTCTTCTGCCAGAGCCTTTGGCCTTCCTTTCCCTTCTTGCGGCTCTTCTGAAACGGGCGCAAAGGCTTGATTTTCTCCTGTCAAAAGCGCTTCCTTCAGTTGCGCAAGCTCGGCAAGATCTGGCAAATCCTCCGAGCCAGAGCACGTATTGAGCAGTTCCTCATCGCAGAAGTGCAATTCGGGATCAACGGCAAACGCTTTGGCCAAAGAAGTCGCGGCTGTCATCGTCTGCTGGTGCTGCTCAGAAAGACTCGCTGGCTCAGCCTGTGTCTTTTCGCTGTTCTTTGGCTCAGGACCTGCAGACTCCATCGTCCCCACCGCCTGTGTGCCAAGGCTATCTTCCGCAGGTGTTTGAGGGAACGTTTCACCAAGACGAGCTGCCTCGCTCTCACCGGCAGTTAGCTTAGCCATCTTTTGCTCAGCGTTTTTGTTGGAAGCTTCGGACTTGGCCAGGACAGAGCTTCGATCGGCATGCTTGGGCGTCTCCTTGCCTATGTTGGATCGCCCTGCGGCAGGTTCCACAAAATCCGCCTCTCCCTCGCGATAATCCGCTAGCTCACCACGGGCAAGATCTTCTTCATCCCATTGAGAGAGTAAAGACGTGGGCAAATCTTCTTGCGGAACACTATCAAGGGACGTGTCCTCATAACGGTGAAAACCCTCGTAGGATTGCGTCAACGCTTCGGAACCCGCCATGAGCTCCGTGCCCTGGCAGGCACGGATTGTTTCAGAGGCCTGCACTGCCTTGTTATCACTTTGCACAGGCACACAATTTTGCCGAGGGTCTTTGCTTGAAGACGAAAGTGCCGATGTCGTCTTGGCGTCCTTTTGGCTTTGCTCAGAGCCTACAGTCTTTTCTCTACTCACTTGCTTTGGCTTCTGCTCAGCCGCAAGACGCTCTCCCGTCGAAGCCGTCTTGGAGCTTTGTTCGCTCAGCGTGTGCTCTTGATCGGGAGCCTCTGCACTGGCCCTTGGACAAAAGAGACGACGGCCATCAAGGGCAAAGATCGCGTCTGTCCATTGCTCGGAACCTTTATGCGCTGCGAGCTGCTTGCGGCAAATAGCCATCTTCGCATCAAGATTATCGGCAAAATGCAGGGCAATGGCTTCCTGGGTCATGGGTTCAACACAGGCACCAAAGCTCAATTCCCCATGATGACTTAAAATCAGATGTTTAATCTGCATTTTGCAGCTTTCCGATATCTTGGCCCGCTGCAAAAACGGTTCAAGAAGCAGCATCCCCATGGTCAGATGACCAAGGAGCCGGCCTTCATCAGTGGCTGAAATATCCACGGCATAAGCGTATTCACGGATTTTCCCAAGGTCATGAAAAAGGGCGCCGGCAAGCAAAACCTTGCGATCAAGCTCAGGATAGTGATCGGCAAAATGCCGGCAAAGCGTAAAGACGCTTAAGGTATGCTCAAGCAGTCCACCAAGATAGGCGTGATGCACGGAGATTGCGCCTGGGCAGGAACAAAAGGCTGCGGTGAGCTCAAAGTCTTCAAAAACAGAAAACACAAAATCATGCCAGGCAGGTGCCTGAAATTCCTCTTCACAAAGCGCTGTGAGCTCTTCCCACATCTCAGCCGCATTCTTCTCACTTGTCGGACGAAACCAGCTCTGATCAAGACTTGCCGTTTCCACCTGCGTCAAGAGGCGGGCTTTTTCCACAATCAACTGACAGATGTTTTTAAAAAGACTGCCAGACCCGCTCTCAACGTCAAGAATACTGCCTGCTTCAGGCAACACCGTCAGACCGCTGTTTTCAGGTTTCCAAATTTTGGCTTCTATTTCGCCTGAGGCATCCACGAGCAAAAAAGACCAAAATATGCCTCCGGCGCGCGTTTTCCTCGTCTCAGACCTGCGGATAATGAAAAGACCGCTTGCCGACTGATCGGGCTGAATATCTTTGACAAAAAGTCCTTTATCCATAGGACATCCTTTGCTTACCATGACAAAGTAGGTATTTTCTCTTGCTTTACAAGGTGTTGTCAAACAGCTCAAGTAACGTCGTAACGTCTGCACAAAACAGCAATGAAAAAAAATTCACTGCAGCCTTTGACAAGCTCTCGCTCTTAGTAGAAAACAACGTATTACCGCTTCGTGTTGTCCATTTTTTTGCTCCACAAGGAGGGATGCGCACTCTTTGCGCCAATACGCTATGGATATTCTGCTTACCAACGACGACGGCATCCGTGCCCTGGGCATTCGCACCCTTTACCATGAGCTGGTCAAAAACCATCACACCGTGCATGTCGTGGCTCCCATGCGACAGCAGTCAGGAGTCAGCCAATGCCTGACCATTTTTGAACCTCTGCGTGTCACAAGCTATCAAGACGGTGACTACAAAGGCTTTGGTGTCTACGGCACTCCTGCCGACTGCGTCAAAGTTGCCCTTGGGGCCTTGCTTGAAAAAACACCGGATCTTGTAATCAGCGGCATCAATCTTGGCGCCAACGTCGGCCCAGACCTTTTCTACTCTGGTACCGTTGCCGCTGCCATTGAAGGGAGTCAGGCCGGTATTCCCAGCCTTGCGGTCTCCTATGACGACCACAATGCCCAAGACATCTCAGAGCAGGCGGCCCACGTAACCCAGTTGATCCCGCGCATTCCCTGGCATAAACTGGAAAAACAGCGGGTAATCAATATTAATTATCCAGCCCGCCCCCTTGCTCAGGTTTTAGGCACCACGGTCTGCCAGCAAAGCCCGGCTGTTTGGGAAAATGTCTACCAAGCCTGCCGCGATCCCCGGAACAACCCCTATTTTTGGCTTATTGGCGATATCAAAGAAGAGAATATCGGCGCCGACAGCGATAAGGCCCTTCTCGCGCAGGGCTATATCACCAT
This sequence comes from Desulfovibrio sp., assembly GCA_024699605.1. Lineage (GTDB taxonomy): Bacteria > Desulfobacterota > Desulfovibrionia > Desulfovibrionales > Desulfovibrionaceae > Desulfovibrio. The sequence continues at coordinate 17,690 of JAILPJ010000079.1, forward strand.
CAGCCCATTACGCTTTGATTTTACCGATAGAGAAAGCCTGAGCCTCCTCAAAGATCATCTAGCCTAGAGCTGGACAGACAAAGAGCTACCCATGGGCGAACAAAATCATAGTCAAAAAGCGCAAAAATCTTCTTCTGGCCTGAATTTTCGGATCTTGCCTCGTCTTTCCCTGAGCACCAAAATTGTCCTGCTCATCAGCCTGGCCCTCTTGGCCTTTGGCTTATCGGCAGGCTTTGTGACCTACAAGATCTATTTGAACACTTCCATTGAGAAAAGCAAAAGCTTTGCAAAAGGCGTTGCCAGCCTTGCCGCCAATATCGTCGCCCCGGAAAAGGTGGATGAATATCTCACGCTGGGGGAAAAAGCGCCAGATTATCTTGAAATTCGCCAGCGTCTGTTGAGCGTCATCAAAAATCTGACGCATATCAAGTATCTCTATGTTTACAAAATTAAAGAAGACGGCTGCCATGTCGTCTTTGATTTAGACACCCAAGAACTACAAGGAGAAAAACCTGGTACGGTCATTCCTTTTGACGAGGCCTTTACCCAATATCTGCCAACGTTGCTCAAAGGCGGTGAAATTGAGCCGGTCATCAGCGACGAAACCTATGGTTGGCTCTTAACCGTCTATGTTCCGGTCAAAGACAAAAACGGTAACTGCTGTTGTTATGCAGCAGCCGACATTTCCATGGACTGGCTGCGAGTCCAATCCCAAAGCTATCTCCTTAAACTTTTCGTCATCTTTCTGGGTGTCGGTCTCGCCGTACTCCTCGTCTCTGTCCTTCTGCTCAAAAAGACCCTCATCGCACAGCTCAATTCCATGGCCAAAGCCACCAAGGACTTTGACTACAACGACAAAGAAGGTCTGACGCGCAGCCTTTCCTCCATCCGCAGCATCAATATTCATTCTGGCGACGAACTGGAAAATCTCTATAAAGCCTTTGTGGAGATGGCCAATAACAGTGTGCACTATATTCAGGACATTCAAAGTAAGAACGAAGCCATCTCTCAGATGCAGAACGCGCTGATCCTAACGCTCGCTGACATGGTGGAAAGTCGCGACCAGAATACCGGTGAACACATCCGCAAGACCGCAGCCTACACCAAGATCATTATGGAAGAAATGAAACGCAGGCACATCTACGAAGACGAGTTGACAGAGCAATTTATGGAGAATGTGGAGCATTCGGCACCCCTGCACGATATCGGCAAAATCAATGTGCCTGATGCCATTTTAAATAAACCCGGTAAACTCACTGATGAAGAATTTGCGTTGATGAAAAGCCACACCACAACGGGCGGCAAAATCATCAGCCACATCATTGAGACAGTCCCAGAATCCGGCTATCTCTATGAGGCCAAAAATCTCGCCACCTTCCATCATGAAAAATGGAACGGCAAGGGCTACCCCACAGGACTCTCCGGTCTGGACATTCCGCTTTCAGCACGCATCATGGCCGTGGCCGATGTCTTCGACGCCCTGGTTTCCACTCGCAGCTACAAAAAGGGCTTTCCCTATGAAAAGGCCTTTGCCATCATCGAGGAGGAAAGCGGCAGCCATTTTGATCCAAAAATCGTTGAAGCCTTCTTTGCCGTCAAAGATCAGGCGATACGCATTGCCGATAGCTTCAACAAAGCGACGCAGGCCACTAATGGCTAAGGCTATGGATATTTTCGTGCAAGAAACGCAGCATCTCCGTAGGGATCTGACTTTGCCAGTGACCGCTTAAACGAGCCCAGAGATAGATTGCCAAAAGCAAGAGCAGCGTTCCAAGCCAGATAACTGAGCTTGGAACGCTTTTTTTGCGCAAATGGACCCCAAGACAGCCTGGCACAGGGCAATGCGCCACACATTCCAGGCAGCCTGTACATTCTGGCAGATTGACACGAGTTTTATGCCATACCGCAATGTGCTGCGGACAATTGGCCTGACACTTGCCACAGCCTGTGCAAAGGCTTGGATTGCGAGTCACGGCCAGAGGGGAAAACAGCGCCAAAATGCCCAAAAGAGCCCCATAAGGACAAAACGCTCGACACCAGAAAGACGGCAGGAAAACACTGCCAAGGACGAGTAAGAGCACAGAGGCGATGAGCAGAGGTCCCGGTTCCAAGAAAAAAAGCAGCATCTTGGTATCACAGACGAGATTGTAGCGGGAAGCAAGAAAGGCTTCGATTTCTTGAAGCCCCATCAAATAGAGAGGGAGCGAAAGGAAAAAGGCCAGGAGGAGATATTTGGGCAGGCACAAGAGCCGTTCAGCCCATCCAGGTAGGCTACGCACAAGCCCCAGTCGCTGGCCCAAACGGAAGAGCAGGTCTGAAATGGCCCCCAAGGGACAGAGATAGCCACAAAAACTTTTGCGGAAAAAAAGCGCCGACAAGAGAGCCAGGAAAAAAAGACAGAGCCCTGCTGGATGCACCACATCCCACTCACCTGTCAAAAAAAAGCGTTTGGCCGCGAGCATGGCGCTGATAGGTAAAAAAGCCTCTACAGCCGGTGGTTTTGCGACAAAATGCTCACTTTGCCCCATGGCCCAGCGGGCATAGCAAAAAAAGCTGTAACCGACAAAGCCGATGTAGCACAGAAAAACAGTCTGCAGAATATGATGCCATGAGGGAAGCTTTTTAACTCTTGGCATATGATCTCCCAGCTTGCCTGCAAAGAGCATGTACACAAGCCACAGACAAAAAAAGGCCGGCTTCAACAAGAAATGTTTGGCCTGAACGACTTTCCCTACTTGGCTGAATCCCAGGCAAGCCGCAAATAACGCGCCGTAAACTGTGACGGCGTAAGTCGCTCCCTGCGACGTTGCTGCGCCACGCAAGACGGCTTTGTGGACCATAAAAAACAAGGGGTATCGGTTGCCGTGGAAGGTACAAGCTCGGGCAGACCCGGCAAATGGTCCCCATAGACTCCTAGCACCGCGTTTTTGCCACTCTTTTTCAGGGCCTCTGCTAAAAATCCGAACATGGCGTCTGCATGACGAAGATGCACAAGATAACGCTCAATGTCGCTATCCAAGCCAGGCAAGGTTTCTTGCAAAAAAGCCTGATCAAAACGCCCAGCCCCCCAAGGCCCATGGTTTTCCATGGTAATGGCAAAACAAAAAAGGGGTTCAAGGCTGGTCTTTTGTAGGTCAAGCAAGCACTTGGCCACAGAGAGATCACTGACATAGGGGCCAAAGGTCTGAGGCTTGGGGAAATTGTCCAGGGCAATGAACTGGTCAAAACCAAGATTGGGGAGCGCTCTTCTGCGGTAAAAAAAATCACGCGCAAAAGGATGCACACAGACCGTGCGATAGCCCAAGCTCTTGAAGAAACGCACACATGACCATGAGGGTTCGCCAGCCACTGTAAAATAAGGGTGAAAAACACAACTGCCCAGGTTTTCCGGCGTAATGGCTGTCAAAACCTCATATTCCGTTCGCATGGTGTAGGCGCCATAGGCGTGCACTGCCAGATCAAAGGCCGCTCCTTCACCACAAAGACGATCGTAGTTCGTCAAAAGCTCCTGAGGAAGATGGGGTAAAAAACGACGCGGATCGCAAAACGATTCTTCCTGGATGAGAAAAAGATCGGGGAGACGACTTGACGATACTTCTTGCAAAAGTGCCATCTCTTGCTTGCAGACAGGCGTGGCATACGGCACGGTACACGGCCCGCAAATGCCCCGCCCCTCACGGCCTCGCAGCAAAAGATGCCAGCCGAGATGCAGCAGACAGGCTCCGAGCGGGCCAAAGCGTTTGGCATCTTCGGCGCTAAAGGCAAGATTTTGTCTTCGTAAAAAGCCACGCAAGGCGTCAGCCAGAAAGCTTTTCGTGGCGAGATAGAGCAGGGGGAAAGGGGCGAGCAAGAGCAGACAAAAACCCTTTGCTTCATAGACGGGACTGACAAGGAAGAGAGCCAGACAGGCTGGCAGAAAGCCAAGCAGGGCAAACAGCAGTACTTTGCAGGGAAGAAACGGCAAATACAGGGCGGGGAAACGTATAAGCTGGCCTAACAGAGCCACATCGGAAAAGACCAGCGACTCGTCACGCAAGGCTTGGCGTTTGGCTCTGTTCAACACGCAGAGCAGCAAAAGACAAGACACCGTTAAAAACAGGGCCAAATATGGCCGCCGGCTCAGTATTTCGAAGACCGCAAAGACCGTCGCCCCAAACACACAGGCTACCAGATCGGCAAAGACAAAAGGACTCGCGTGTAGGCCAAGACTCTTTCTTTGCAAAAAAACCGCAGCCAAGAGGCTCGCCATCAGCGCCAAAAGAAGATTCCACATCTAGCGCTCGCAAAAATAAAGATCACCGGGCCCGGCAGCGGGCAAAAGTTCACAGGGAACCGAAACTTCGCGCTGACGCTGAAAACCATGGCGTGCATAAAAGGCCAGAGCCCGGGCATTGTTGCGAAAAGCAAAAAGACTCACGCCCTTCAAGCCAAGCGTCTCAGATAACGCCTTGGCATAGTCCATCAGCGAATCAGCCAGGCCGCTTCCGCGCAAGGCACTCTCAACCCAGAAGGTATTGATGTAGAGGCTTTCCGGAACCTGGGCTGTCAAAATATCCATCAGCGGCTCAAGCCGATTTTTGGGCAACATGGCGCGCATCAGAGGCGGAATGCTCTGCTCAGAAGCAGGATAGGCAAAAAGCAAACCCACACAGTTTTGCCCCAAAAAGCCCAAAACACAATTTTTATGGCTGTAATGCTGGGAAGTGTCACGCAAAACCATACTCAGCAGCTGTTCACTGTCTATGCCTGGCAGAAGACCTTTGAGTAAGACATCAACGACTCCTCCCGAGACCTCGCGCACACAGTGGGCCAGAAAAGCGGCATCATCAGGCGTTCCCTGACGAAAGCTGAGTTCATCCATCCACAACTCCCATGCGCACAAGCGAAGCCTTGATGGTTTCGGCAATGCCAGCCTTGGAATAAAAATTGCCGGGGACAAGGGCATCCTTGCGCAAAACACGCTGAAAATCCGCCACAAGGGTCGCATCAGGCGGCCGCGGATTGCACCAGAATTCAGCCAGAGGCATTTCGCTGGCAGACACAGCCAGTCCCGGCATGGCATAAATGCAGGCACCAAGACAAAAGACCGCCCGCCCTCTGGCCAGAGCTGTCAAGCCAAGGGTGCTATTGCACAAAACCACGGCCTGACAAAGATCAATAGCTGAGGAATTCTTCACTCCCTCCACAAAACGTAGACGGCTCGCGCAGCCACAAGCCACCCCCATGGAACGGATATAGCGACGGTAATTGATTAAGCCATTGTCGAGGGGATGATTTTTGATCAAAAGAAAACTATTTTTGGGGGCATTGGCGGCAAAATTTGTGATAACAACGGATAAGGAGTCCAACACACCCGTAAACGGCGAATGGCGCCGAATCTGTGAGTCACTGTCGAGCTGTAACGGCATGAAGTAGAAGGGATCATTGCGCTTCACAACCTCCCTGAGGACCGCGATGGATTCGCCACGCCTCTGCGTCGCACGAAAGAAACGCGGAACCCAGCCGATCAGTTCACGGCCGATACAGTAAGGACGGTGGGTACGATAGCGGAAAAAGCAGGGCCAGAGTAAAAAATTGCCAAGATGGTGCCAGATGGTGTCATAGACACGCCCACGCATGGGATTGGGCGCTTTGGAGGGTGGGGAAAGACATTCAGAGACGAGCTCTTGCGCACGCAGACGCACGCTTTGAGGATCCTTGGGCAGGCTGGAATTGGCATTGACTCCGCCCTCTTCCAGAGTCACATAGCCAGGCCGCAAATAGCCTTCTTCATAGACCCAGACGGCAATGCCCCGCGATTTGGCAATGAGCACAGCCTCCTGATGCAGAGGGCGCCAGTCTCCAATGAGCACGAGATCGGTGATCCGGGACGTTTCCAGCAGATTGCCGATCCACTGTGGCCATTTCCAGCTGACATCACGCCAGAGGTGAGCATGGTGATCCGGCCAGAAAAAAACATCACCACCGCAGAGCTGCACTCTCTCCACGCCACAGCCCAAAGCTTTGAGCGCCCGGCCAAATTCGTAAAAAAAGAAGCTCAACGGCCCCTGCAAAAAGAGAAAATTGCGGCTCACGGCACTATCCGGCAAAATCTCGCGAATGGCTCTTGGCCTTGGGTAACAGGCGACTTGTCTTTTCCACAGCTTCAGCAATCTGAGCCTCGCTGTGCGCAGCTGAGACAAAAAAGCGCAGACGTGCCCGTCCTTCCTCAACTCCCGGATAAATAATGGGAAGAGCTAAGACCCCTTCTTCCTTGAGCAATTGGGAAAGGATGACTGCGGTTAGGGAATCGCCCAGCATGATAGGAATCACGGCATACCCCTGGGCCTTGCCGCAATCAAGACCTAAGGCCTTGGCCTGGCGAAGAAGCTTTTGCCCATTTTCCTGAAGTTTTGTCACACGCCAAGGTTCATCGCGCATACACGTTAAGGCACACAGCGAAACCTGGGCGAGCAGAGGCGGCATCCCCACACTATAGACAAAGCCCGGCGCCTGATACTTCAAAATTTCAATTAGCACATGGCTGCCCGCAATATAGCCGCCACAGCCACATAGGGTTTTGGAAAGCGTGCCCATCCAGATATCGACATCGTTCGCCTTCAAACCAAAATACTCACCAACGCCATAGCCCCTTTGGCCTACGGTACCCAGAGAATGCGCCTCATCCACCATCAAAAAACAGCCAAATTCACGTTTTAAGGCCACAAGCCCTGGTACATCGGCGATCTCGCCGTCCATGCCAAAAAGGCCTTCAGTGACAATCAGCGCCCGCTTAAAAGAGGCTCTGTGCTGTTCAAGCTGACTGCGCAGGGCGGCCAGATCGTTATTGGCGTAGGCAAAACGGGCGGAGCCGGCAAGCACAGCGCCTAAGACCAGAGAATTATGACTGGCACTGTCGTAGAAGATGGCATCTTGAGGACCAAAGAGAGAGGCGATGGTCGACATATTGGTGGCATGACCGCTGACAAAGACAAGGCAGTCTTCTGTGCCATACAGATCGGCCAGCGCTTTTTCCAACGCGTGATGCGGTGGACGCTCTCCAGCTGTCAGACGACTTGCCGAAGCGGAAAGACCATAACGTTCGGCAGCCTGCGTTGCCGCTTGTACCAGACGCTGATCCCCATTTAAGCCCAAATAATCGTAGCAGGAGAAATTGAGGTAGGTTTTTCCGGCGATTGTGGCCGTAGCCTGAGAAAGCGAGTCGTGACAAATATAGTACGGCTCACTGATACCCAGCTTTTGCGCCACGGCTTTTTGCACGTTGAGCTGGGTATAAACGGGCAGCGTGTCAAAGCGCAGAAGTTCTGGCGCAACCGTATGGCGGAGACTGCGACTGGCAAGAGGACTTGGGGCACTTGCGCCTTTCAACTGCGACAAAAGTCTTGCCTTGTCCGCAGCCGACATACCAAAGCTTTTCTTGCTTTCTCCCATCACGCACCTTTTTTGTCCAAGCCGTCACAGGCCACGAACTACTGTCCTTCACTGACCCTGGCTTCAAGCTGTGAGGCTTCTTTGACCCCAAGGCCATGAGTCTGGGCCAGATCGGAAAAAAGACTGTAGGATTCTTCTTCACCACTGGCCAAGGCTTTGACAATGCGCGCTGAGAGCTCTTCGGCACTGACATTGGCTGAAATGGAGCCTGTGAGGGGATGGCCGTCCATGAGTTCTTCCAGAGCCAGGGAAAGTTCCACAGCCATTAAGGAATCAATACCCATTTCCTGCAGTGGCATGGTCGCTCGCACATTGGCAACCTGAGTCCGCAAAATTCGGGCTATAAGTGCCGTAACTTCAGCAAGAACAAGCTCATGGGCCTCTTCTTCACTTTTTCCTTTGAGGCGTTCAAGCAGAGAAACACCCTTCTGCGCTGACAGGGCAAATTCGTCAACCAAGGGTGAAAAACGCTTTTGCCTGGCTATGGGTAAGGCGGCAAGCTTTCGCCAGTCAGCAGCAAAGAGATAGGTGACAGGCGCTGTATCTTGTGGGAGCCTCGCTAAGTCCAAAAGTGCTGCACGCGCACTCTGTGGTACGATACCGGTCAATTTGCTCAGAGAGGCCAGAGTCTTCTGATCGCGCGTAAGCATACCGCAATCGGCAATGGCCCCCCAGCCAACAGCAAGGGCCGGAAGTCCCAGACTGCGGCGATACCGGCAGAGACTTTCCATGGCCGCGTTGGCCGCCACGTAATTGAGCTGACCAGGATTGCCCACAAGCGTTGTTACCGAAGAAAAAACAAGGAAAAAGTCCAATTTGCTCTGGGCTGTGACCTTGTGCAGGGCAAAAGCCCCCGCCACCTTGGGCGCCAAAACCTTCTCAAGCTGTGCTCTTTGCATTTTGCTGACAAGACCATCCTCAAGCACAGCGGCTGCGTGTACCACACCCTTTACGGGAAAACCTTCCGGCAGGCTTTGCAGAGCCTGAGCAAGGTCTTGCTCGTTGCGCACATCACAGGCTTGAGCAATAACCCTGGTGCCTTGAGCGCGCATAGCCTCCAACATAGCGTGGTTTTCGTCGCATTCACCACGGCGGCTGAGCAAAAGCAAAGCACCGGCACCCTGTTCCGCCAAAAAGCGTGCACAAGCGAGCCCAAAGCCTGAAAGACCACCTGTCACAAGGTATGAGGCCTTGGCTGATACGGACAAAAAGCTCTGTCTGGCCTTGGGTCGGATTTCTGTCTTAGGGGCTGTGACCACAATTTTGCCAATATGCTGCGACTTCTGCATAAAGCGAAAAGCGCTTTCCACGTCCTTTGCGGCAAAAACAGTATTCGGCAGTGGCCGCCATTCTCCCTGGGCAAAATGCTGCATCATCTCGCCAAAGAGCTTTTGCCCAAGTTGTGGCCGCTCACGCATCAGCTGATCCACATCAATGCCAAAATAGCTGATATTATTCCTAAAGGGCCGCAGACGCAGCGCTGAGTCAGCATAAAAGTCGCTCTTGCCCAGCTCGAGGAAACGACCAAAGGGTTTTAACAAATCAAGACCGCAGCTGATGGCTTCGCCGGCCAAAGAATTGAGGACACAGTCCAGACCTTCGCCCGCCGTATCGCGCAAGATATCGTCCCGAAAGGCGAGCGTGCGTGAATCGTAAACATGCTCAATGCCCAGCATACGCAAAAACTTGCGCTTTAAGGGCGAACCTGCCGTGGCAAAAATTTCAAGACCGAGACTCTGCGCAATCTGAATGGCCGCAAGACCCACACCGCCGCAGGCTCCATGGATCAGCACGCGTTCTCCGGCCTGCAGGGCAGCCAGATGCACAAAACCATAATAGGCCGTAAAAAAGGTCACAGGTACGGTTGCGGCCTGCTGATAGTCCCAAGCTTCTGGTATAGGGGCACAGGCTGAGGCTTTGGTTAAGACATAGGAGGAAAAGCAATTGGGACCAAAGGCCACAACCCGCTCGCCAAGAGCAAGATTCTTGACCTGACGACCAAGACCGACAATTTCACCCGCGCATTCAATGCCAAGGCCAGGACCTGAAAAGCCGTTTTCAAGGGCCTCTTCAGGCAAAAGATTCATGGCCCACATCACATCGCGGAAATTAAGACCTGTGGCTTTGACACGCACCAAGACTTCGTCAGGACCTGGCTGAGGCCGCCGTACCGGCTCATAGTGCAGACTTTCAAGATGGCCTGGATCGCCAATGGCGAGTTTTAGGGCAATGGCCTCATCAACAGCAGGCTCAGAGGTGGAGACGGGCTCAACGAGCTCATGCGAACGCAAAACAAAACGTCTGCCTGAACTGATACGCTCCTCGCGCTCAAGATCCTTGGCAAAAATCCGTTCGACACAGGCGGCAAGACTTGCCTGATCAGGTGAGCTATCAAGATCAAGGAAGAAAATCTCGAGATTGGGCACTTCATTGGCAATAACTCTAGCCGCACCAAGCGCTGAGGCCAGGGCAGGACAGTCCTGATAGGCGCCAAAGGTCACAAAGAGAAAACGCGTGGCCGGCTTTGCCGATTCCTGCCAGGCCTGCGCCAAGCCTGTAAGGCAAGCGGCTGAGGAGACTGCCAACTCATAGGACAGCGCTGAGCCTGCAAGAGGCAGAACGCATGTGGACGGCAAAGACTCGTCTGCAAGAAACTTCTGCCAGGCCGAACGCTCACCCGTCATCAGCTTTACGGCAAGTTCGCCATCGCAAAGCCTAACGTCAGCTTGCGCGCGAAGCTCCGTGGCAAAAGCTTGCAACGTCGACGGATCCGGCAAAACAAGCGCACAGGCTGGCAATGGCGCCTGGAGTGCCTCTTGCTCAAGAGGACGCCTCCCTTGCAGGACAAAACAGCCATCATTGGTCTCACAGGCCAGACTCTGCACATCACAAAAACCTGCCTGTTCCAAGGCTTTTTGCCAGGCCTGTCTTGTCATCAGAGGTGAAGTGAAGCTTTGGCTTTCAGGCGCTTCTGTCCACCAGTCAGGTTCAAGACCTTCCAGTACATCGCTGAAGAGATTGGGCTCACGCTCAACCAAGCAGAGGCTCCCACCGGGCAAAAGACTCTCCAGACAATGCCCAAGGGCCAACAGAAGATCCTCGGCCTTGTGCAGACAATTGACAGCAAAAAGCAGATGGGCTTTGGGTGCCGGGCTTACCGTACGATCCGGTTGCCACTGGGCATAATTGCAATGCTCTGCTTGTTCACTCCACAGCACGCTCTGCGACCTGTTTGTCTGGGAAAAATCGGTGAACCAAAGCTCATGACCGACAGCGCTTTCCGTCAGCTTGGCCGGCAGATCGGAAAAGGAAGCACCAAGAACGACAAGGGTCAGAGGCGCAAGGTTCTTTTCCGTGTAGGCAGGCAGAGCCTCAAGCAGAAGCGTTGTTATCTCGCCGAAAGTACTGGCGTAATACTGCTGCCAGAGATCACCTGTGGAAAGCGTATGGCCTTCAATGAGCCTGGCATGCGCAGCCAAAAGCAGAAGGTGGGCCGCATTGTCCTTGGGCGCATCAAAGAACAGGGTTGAGATCAGTTCGGGGAAGGGGGGAAGATCAAGCTGAGCTTTGGGCAAAAGATCAAGATAGTGGCTGAGCTGCACTGAAAGCTCAGGCTTGTGAGGCAATTGCTGGTAATCCTGCACAAGACGCTGAAGGGCTGCCTGCATCAGCGGCCCATCCACAAGCGTTGTTTTTTTCCAGGCCTCAGAGGCTTGGAGCTGACGCAGCCCCTGCTCCAGGGCTTGCCAAAAACGCTCAGGCTCAAGCTTGTCTGGACTGAGAGCACAGCTTTTGGCCACAAGCTCTGTAGCAAAACGACTTGATCCAGCCCGTTTGGCAAGCCGCTCAACCAGGCGTGCCCGTCCGCCACGCATAGCAAGCAGAATCTGACCGTCAGCGGTATAATAATCAATATCACAACAGACACTGCGTTCATGACTGGCAACAAGCGTTAAGAGCGCATACGCTGGCCGCCCCTTGGCATAGAGCACGCAGCGGTCAAACCAATACGGCAGACGCGGTGCGGGACTCTTCTCCAATTGGTCAGCAATAAGCAAAAAGAGCAGCTGCAGGCCTCCATCCAGCAAGGGAGGGGCTATCAGCATATTCTCTTCCGAGGCTACCTGCTCGGCACTGTCCGTGCCTTGCGCAAAACGTGCAAGTACCTGCGGTCCATTCTGCCAGGCCTGCTCAATCTGACTAAAAATTGGCCCATAGTGCATATTGGCTTTTTGCGTCAGGGCATAGAGCGTTTCACGGGCAATGGGCCGGCCAAATTGTTCCGGCTCGTTGAGCAAAACGTGTGGCTGTGGTGGCTTGATCGAACTCGTATGGATCCGTCCGCGTGAGTACAGCTGCCAGGGCGTATCCTGCATAAAGGGGCGACCTTCAATACGGAATTCTCCGTCTAAGGTCTCAAGTCGACTACGCAGGCTCATGCCATGTTCACCCTCAAGCAGCACAGGGCGAAAAATAGCGGTATTTTCCATGACCAGAGGCAAAGCCCCATCATGAACAGCAAAAGCCGCAGCAAAGGCCATTTCGAGGTAGGCCGCAGCGGGATAAAAAACCGTTTCGCCAACCTTGTGATCGGCCAACCAGGGATAGCTGGCCAAATCCAGAACGTTCTGAAAAATTCCCGTATCGCGCGTCTGCCATCCCAAAAGCGGATGCACAGGCTTTCGTAACAGATAGCCCTGGCTTTCTGGAGTTTCTGGTATACGCAGATAAGTGCGCTGCCAGGGATAGCTGAAGGCTTGGCCTTTGAAGGTATCCACATCGCCAAAATAACGGGCAAGATCAAGGGGCCAGCCATGTGTCCAGGCATTTCTGGCCAGAGAGGAAACAAGACGGAGATTATCGCCCTGCTTCTGCATGCACGAACCAACCCAGCCCTGCACACCACAGGCTTTGAGGGCCGAACGCAAATACTGCTGCAAAATGGCATGCGGACCGATTTCCAGAAAATAGCGTACACCCTGATGAATCGCCTGACAGGAAGCGACGTAAAACATCACAGGCTTACGGATATTCTGCCACCAATACCAGGGGCCGAAATCATTGGATCCTTCGCTTATGCCTGCGACACTGGAAATAAAGGGAATTTTGGCGGGCAAGGGCTTGATGCCCTCTAAAGATTGCAAAAGTTCGCTACGAATGCCCTCCATGGCAGAACTGTGGAAGGCGTAGTCTAAGGGCAGCATGCGGAAAAAAACACGTTTTTTCTGCAAAACCTTACCAATGGCCAAAAGACCTTCTTCGCTGCCACAGAGCGTCAACGAGCCCTGCGCATTGACGCCGGCAATTTCCACACTATCGGTTTCGAGGCTTTTCGACAGCTCTAAAAACTCTTCTGGGGAAATTTTCGCTGCGGCCATTTTGCCCAGGCCGCGAGTCTTTCCCTGACAGACACTGCGGAAGTAGACCACTCGTACCGCATCGCGCAGAGAAAGAATACCGCTGGCCCAAACCGCACAGACTTCACCCACGCTGTGGCCAAAAACCACATCAGGTACAATACCCTGATCCTCTAGAAGGGCACAGAGCCCCACCTGAATGAGGAAGATCAAAGGCTGCGTGATTTCCGTCTTCTCCAAGGCATCAGCATCAGCATTTTTCAGAAGGTCCAAAAGATCCACTGACGCCAATTCGGCAAATAGCCGTGAAACTTCCTGAACCTTAGCCAAAAAAACCGGGTGAGCCAAAAGATCTTGCCCCATGCCCAACCAGTGACAGCCATTGCCCGTAAAGACAAAGGCTGTTCGTCCCTTGGCCTGAGCCTGAGCTTCCAGGCAGTCAGATCCGGCTACGCCTGAAGAAAAGTCGCGCAGAGCCTGACAAAGGCTTTGTGGATCCTGACCAAAAGCCGCCAGACGATAGGGCAAAAGCTCGCGAGCCAAGGCCTGCTGCCGACCTAAGGCACCGCTTGTTTCAGGTTCCTTGGCCACAAAGTCGGCCACTTCCGCTGCCATGGAGCGCAACGCCGTTTGGTTTTTAGCCGAAAGAAAGATATGTGGCAGAAAATGCGATTTAACAGCTTCTGCTTTGGGCGGCTCTTCCAAAAGGACGTGCCCATTGGCCCCGCCAAAACCAAAGGAATTGACGCCGATGCGCGCAACTGAAGACTCTGGAAAACGTTCCTGGGCAAGCGGCACACGTAAATTAAGACCGGAAAAGTCGATATCAGGATTTAACCGCGTAATGTGGATCTGCGCGGGTATCTGCCGCGTCTTGAACATCACAAGACTCTTCAAAATCCCCGCCATGGCCGACGCGGTCTCCAAGTGTCCGAGATGGCATTTCACACTGCCGATGGGAAGCGCAGTCGTCCGTTTTTGACCAAGGGCAAGACCTATGGCCTGGGCTTCAATGGGATCTCCTACCGCAGTGCCAGTACCGTGAGCCTCAAGATAGGTTATGCTGTCCGGAGCACACTTGGCCTGCTCATAGACCCCGCGCATCAAATCTTCCTGTGCGCGAGCACTGGGCATGGCTATGCCCTGCGTTTTTCCGTCGCTATTGCAAGCACAGGCACGAATCACCGCGTGAATAGTGTGACCCTGAGCAAGGGCCTCAGACAAAGGCTCAAGCAAAAGCACAGCGCCGCCTTCGGCACGCACATAGCCATTGCCTGTGGCGTCAAAGACTTTACAGCGCCCCTCAGGGGAAAGCATATAGGCTTGGGAAAAGCCCACAAAAGGATAGGGGGCAAGCAGTACATTGACACCGCAAGCCAGCGCCATGGAGGCGCAGCCCGAAGCCAAGGTCTGACACGCCTGAAAGAGGGCATAGAGGGAGGAGGAGCAGGCCGTATCGAGCGTAAAGCTGGGCCCATGAAAATTGTAGATATAGGAAAGGCGGTTGGCGATGATGGAGAGATTGGTCCCCGTCATACTGTAGGGCGTTGTGGCACAGAGATCGTCAGCATGCGAGGTGCCGCTATCGGGAGAGGCTGCACCCACAAAGACGGCCGTATCAGAATCAGCAAGCGTACTTGGAGGAATATTGGCGTCCTCAAAAGCTTCCCAGGCTAGCTCCAGCAGCAGTCGCTGCTGCGGATCCATGGATTCGGCTTCCTTGGGCGAGATGCCAAAAAAATCAGCATCAAAATCATAAATGTGATCGATGAGTCCGGCCTCAAACGTCACCGAGGTTCCCGCATGGGTGCGCAACGGATGCAAAAAACGGCGGCTGTTCCAGCGTTCGTCAGGCACACGGCTAATGCAGTCGCGCCCCTCTTTGAGCACCGTCCACAAATCGCCGAGCTTCGTCACTCCCCCAGGGAGCCGGCATCCCACACCAATGACGGCTATGGGCAAGGTGATGCATGATCGCATGATAGTACAAAATCTCCGGAACACAATCAGATCGTGGGCAACAGCAAACAGAGCCAACAAAAAAAGGCCATTTCAGCCTGTATGGCTACCGTAAGAGCAAATAATAAAGGGGTGTACACAACACCCTTTAGGATTTCTGGTATTACGGAACACCTACAATTTGACAAACATCATGATTCTTTTCTCTTGGCAAGCAAGTGGCACAAAGCTCATACTGTTTGCTGTCTGTCAGTCTCCAATCAAGTACGTGATGAATAAGCTTTTGAAAGATACACTCTCTTGATGGAAAAGTAATACAAAATCGGCTACTTAGTCTGACTAGAACATACTGTTAACAGATCCAATTGAGCCAGGCTGCCGATAAACGCCAAAGAAACGCAAACACTGGGTGTTTACGCCAATCTGACGCACAAAACCTCTGTGCGCACTGAGGTCGAGAGTCTTTTAGCTATTAGAACGCATTTTGGCAAGGCAGTCAATAAAGGCTGCGCAGTCTACGGGCATCTGCGCCTGCCAGTCATAATAGCGGGGATAAAGCAGAAGCGTTGCTGCCACAAGGTGATCAACACTTGGCAATGGCCGTCTGCGGGGAAAATGACAGCGGTCGCGGGTTAAGCCCCAGCCGGCATAAAAGGGTCCGCCGTAGGTTGTGACCGCGATTCCGCGTAACAGGGCTTCAAAGCCCGTCAGTGAGGTTAAGGTATGCACCTCGTGACAGAGGGGCAAAACCTTTTCAATGGGACAGGTGCGGACAACGGCATCGGCCATTTCTGCCAAAAGAGCGCTTGGAACACGGCCTTGGCGATTGCCGCTGACAACATCAGGGTGTTCCTTATAAATGATATAAGCTGAAGGATGATTGTGGCGCACACACGCTAACAGCTGCGCATTGCTCTGTATACCAAGGCCTCCCAAACGCACCGAGGCATCGTCTTCCACCTGACCAGGCACAAGAATAACAACGCGGCCAGGAGGAATCGCTGGCAGATCGCTGGCACCAGCCACATTATATTTACTGATACCACGTGCAACAAGCTCGGCACGCAACTGCCTGGCGCTGGCAAGCTCGTCTTCGCTTCGCTCTGTCAGCAAAAGCCTTTCCAGACGGCTCGGCTTGGCGGGATTATAATAGATGCCAAGGTCATCCACGACCAGTGAACCTGGCCTAAAAAAATTGGAACCTAAACCCACAGAGCGCAAAAAACCGTCTTCCATAAAACGCAGCGGCACTCCATATTCCGCACAGAGGCGCTGACAATTGGGAGTTTCTTTAGAGGCCCAGACTACGACATCCCCTCCCTGCTCATAGGCTGCCAAAACCGCGGCAAGCGCTGTCTGATAAAAGGCCACTTGACCATCGGTTGATGCGAGAAAAGCTCTGGCATGGACATGCTTCCAACGCCGAAAGCCCAAGCAGGCATGGAAGCCACGATTGGCCTCGTTGACCTTGCGCTGCGTCTTGAGCAATTCAAGGCAGGAAAAAAGAGTTCCTAAGCAACGGTTTGACGGAGAATAATAGCGCGCATAGAGAAGATAGGCAGCACAAAAAACCTCACAGAGCGTGCGCGAACGCTTACGCCTGGGAGAACGTTGCCTATCATCTGTGAGCCCCCAGCCAGCATAAAATGGGAGGCCAAAGCAGTGCACGGTTTTGCCAAGCAGCAAAGCCTCAAAACCCATCTGACTTGAAACCGTGTAGACTTCATCGACCTGACGCAGCAGGGAGAGTGGCTGCGCATCATAAGCAATCAACTGCACGTGCTCAGGAAGCGCTTCCTTGACAAAATGGCCTTGCTTGCGACCGCTGAGGACGTCAGGGTGAATTTTGAGATAGATGTCGCAGTCTGCGTGACGCCTGAGCACACAGGCAAGCATCTCGGAAAAACTTGCTTGCGAAGCAAGCCCCAGTGTAATGCTCACGTCCCCACGCGTCTGATCAAGGACAAGAATACGCCGTCTGCCTGTTTCGGCAAGCTTTGGCGCCTCTGGTGCATGGTTGTACTTGCTTAAACCATAGCGCACGATGAGGTCCATCGCCCGACGGGCTGAGGGCAATAACTCAGAAAAATCCTGGTCTGAGGCGAGCAGTTTTTCCAAATCCGAAGGACGCGTGGCGTCGTAGTAGATGCCAGAACGGTCAAAGACAAGAGAAAGCGGCGGCGCTCCATGCACGCCTAGGTCCAAGGAACGTAAAAAACCATCTTCACAGCGGATGATGGGCAGTTTATGACGGGCGGCAAAGGACAGGGCAAAGGCGATCCGTCTTTGATAGCGCAATGTCTTCAGCCAAGCACCTAGGCCCAAACAGGCACCAAAAAACCCATGCCTTTTCCAGCCCTTGCTCAGTTGCGAGACCAAGCCTGGTCTGTTCTGCGCTTCCTTGACGCCCCAAAAGAGCACGCCAAGACAGTCACGATTTCTGGCAAGGAAGCGCTCGGCGAGAAATGAGGCCGGGAGTCTGACACATGGAGCCCCTGCCAAGACATCGATACCGGCAATAGCCAAGATGCCTGGAGCAAAACAGGCATACCAGGATCCCGGCTTGGGGCCGCTCAGACGCGCCAGATGGGCGAGAGGTCGTGTCAGCCAAGTGAGGATTTTCTGAGCACTTTCCCGAAAAAGATAACGAAGCAAGCGAGACATCAGGTCCACAAAGGAATAAGCACAACACCAGCTGAAACAGCCAGCTGATAGATGATCTGCACAATGTCTTTGATGGCCTGGACAGCCTTGGAGTCATACATCGGCATAACCATCAGCTGATCGCCTGGGGTAATGCCCAAGGTTGCGACCTTGCCGATTTCGCCATTGGGCTTCATGACAAGCACAGTACTTTTGTCAGCCCGATCGGTAAAACCACCGGCACTTTCCACATAGTCCTTAAGCTTCATCCTGGGATCAAAGACCACAGCCTTGGGTATGGCAACCTCTCCGACAACCTGAATGACATCACTCTTTTGCGGGATGAAAATCATATCCCCTTCTTCCAGAATGGGATTTTTCAAATCCCCCTTATGGGAAACCACAACGACGCCATCCGGTTCAATAAGAGAGGCGCGCTTGACAAAGTCCTGGACAAGGGCTGCTTCCTCGACTCTGATCTTCGCTTCATCCACGGACTGAGAACGGGCAGTCAGCACGCTCTTTTCCAAATTGCGCAAGGCATCATCAATGGCTTTCTTCTGCTGCATAGCCACACTGCGCCGCTTGAGATAGATAGCCTGGCAATTGGCTGTGGCGGGATCTACCCCCACATAATAGAGCAAATCCTTGAGCGTGCAGCCCTTGCGTACGGCATACCGCGAAGAGCCTGTAATGGCCCCGGCACAACCGACCATTATCGTGGAGCCTGGGCGATCTGCGTGAAATTCCACCACATCTTCATCTCGCAGAGCAAAAGCAGAAAATTCCTCAAGACTCATATAGGTATGAAAGGCCGCACGGTTTCGCGTACCGCTGACACTGACATGGGTTGCACCGGGCTGAGGCTGAACCATGGCAAGTAAATCCTTGCCCTTCTGGCCCTTTTTTGCGGCAAATTCAAAGCGAGCCTGCTGACGGATCAAGCCCATGGCCGAAACACCGGCTCCGCGCTTCGTCACTAAAATCACATCACCGTCTTCAAGTTGCACATCGGGAAGATTTCCACGCACCAGGAAATCATAAAGGTCAATACTGGCCACGAGATGGCGGCCACGCTTGACTTCAATGTGTCGGTAACTGCCGGAATCAGGAGCTATGCCACCTGCCCGATCCAAAAAATAGAGGACTGAGTCGCCGGGGCCACCGGCATAATGACCAGGACGCACCACATGGCCTGTAACAAAAACCGCCACAGGCTGGCTTGAGAGCAGATCCACATAGGCTTCCACATTTTCTGTGAAAACTTCCTTGATCTGTCTGTCCACGCTGCCCTGCAAACCCGCATTGGTTACCCCTTCCACAGAGATCGGTCCGACCTCAGGGATAAAAATATTCCCCTGTTGATCAACGACGACAACGCCGTCAAAAGTTACTGCGCCCCACAGACGCACCATGATGCGATCTCCAGGCTTGATCTGGTAGTGGCCCTGCATGCCGCTCTGCCAAGTCCCAGCAAAATTGCCCAGAAAGAGGTCTGCGCCGAAAGGACGCAGCTGATTGACGAGATCACCGTTATAGGGTGTTTGCGCCCAAGCCGGTGGAGCTTCGAGCGGCACAGACTCCTTACGGTTGTTGATGGGCAGGCGCCTCTGTTCTGTCAGCCCCTGCACCTGCGACTGCATCATGATATCCTGCCTAGTCAAAGGCCTTGCCATATCCTTCTGAGGGTAGACGGCATCAGGCGAGACCCTTTGCTGTGCCTGAATGCTTTCCTTTTCATTCGGTCCGCGAGCCTTTTCCTGTTCAACCACGCCGCTGCCCAGCGCACCGAGCATGGCCTGCCGTTGCGCAGTACTGGCCGCATGGCAGGTTAAGGCCCAAGTCAGACAGAAAACAAAGAGCACAGATAGGCAGACAATTTTTTTCATCAGATTATCAGCGTGGCTACCTCGGCATTCTGGCCGAAGAGGAAACGCTGCCTCCGTTTTGTATTTTTTTCCTAGCCATTCTGACCCTTGGGCCAAGAATGAGCGTATTACCCATGGGGAAAGACCCAGCCTCCGTTACTCCAAGGCTGGCAAATGCACTCAGAAACCAGCGTGTTCGCGCACAGCGGCCACAATCAAAGAAAGCAGTCCCAGCAAAAGCAGGGAGGTGAGCATATAGATGAAGGTAAAAAGTACAGGTCTCGGATACAGGGATTCATCGGCAAGCACAGGCCTCTGAAAGGCTTCCACATACTGGGTCTGGGCATCAGCTCGCACGCGTGCGGCTTCAAGTGAGCTCATGGCACTGGTCAGCTGCTTCTGGGCAAATTCCTCTTCCAGTGTTAACGCCTGAAAACCGCTCAAAAGATCGTTTAAACTTTGATCATCTTTGATTTTGCCAGCCAGACGCCGCTTTTCACTGGCCAGCTGTTTGCGCAAAACTTGCAGTCGGTTTTCCAGCTGTTTGACTCTGGGGCTACCTGGTTTCATAAAGGTCAAAGCCTCAGAAAGTTCAGCCTGAGTCTGCGCCACGTCATTTTCAAGCTTATTGACCAGTCCATAGAGCCCTGTGGCTACAGCCTCTGGATCAAGAATCACTGTACGTTCACGGTAGTGATGCATAGCTTCGCGCGCTTTGCGGATGCGGTCTTCAGCTCGCCGCACCTCACCTTCGGCCTGAATAATAGCATCACGCCGAGAGCGTGTATTCATAGCATTGACCAATTCTTCGCTTTTGGCCAGGATTCCCTGACAGATGGCAAGAGCCTTCTCAGGCGAAAAAGCCTTGACACGCACCTCCAGGATACTTGTATCAGGATCATAGGTGACTTCACAGGCCCATTTCCAGAAATCCAGAATCTCGTCGTGTGTGGCATTGGCTTCAAGACGGTACCAGATGTCGTTCTTTTTGTCCGCGTAGTGCTCCCGTAAATGCAATTCACTGTCAAGATGACTGAACATGTCGTAGGACAGGATATAGTTCAAAACAATGTAGGAATCGTTTTGCGTCGACGAGGGAATATTAAACAGTGAGCTGAAGCCTTCCAGCGTCTGCGCGGTGTTTTGTCCGCGCACAGCAAATTTCATTTGAGAAATATAGGCATGGGAGGCCCAAAAGAGCAGATAGAAAAAGATAAAAAGACCGGGCAAAATCACAAAAAGCAGAATCAGACGACTGCTCAGACTTTTACGCCATAAAGCATGGCTCACGCCCTGCGCAACGCCCTGCCAGCTGGCTTTTTTTGGCAAAAAATAATAGTCAGGCAATCGTTCCGGTACATTCTCGTTCTCAGGCTTGGCCAGAGAAACCGCACGCTTGCCCGCAAACTGCACGGCAGGTTTGCTTGGCGACGTAATATGGGCCGGAACCTGTGGCTGAGGTGCTTTGGATTCTTCCAAATGCGGCACTTCAAGCGGCATGACATGCAAAAGATCCGGTACGCCAAATTCTACGGGAATTTGCCCGTCTTCAGTCAGGCCCTGCTCAACCTCACCTGGGCCAGTGCCAGCATACAGAAGAAAATGCTCCAAAGCGCACAAATGCGCCTTTCTGAGCATGGCAATGACAGCTGGGCTATCCCAGGGACGGCCTTGATATTTGGAGCCGATAGCATTCAGCGCCCTCGCCTTGGCCTCAAGGTAAGCAACAGTATCAAAGGCATTGCAGGGGTTCACTCCTTCAGCAAAGCCGTATTTGCGGTAGTGGGCCCATGGCGAAATTTTGGCCTCACGCATACGCCGCAATATTTCCGCCGCATAAAGCGGCATATTGCGACGAATCTGCTCAGGGCTAAGACCACCGTTTTCTGGTACCTGAAAAAACTGCAAGGCCTTGAACTGCAAATATTCGCCTTCGCTGAAAAAATCCTTGGCAAAATGTTTGGGAAAGTGGTGGGCTTCGCTCTCATCGCCCCAGGCCTCATCCTCATGCTCTATGGCCTTATTGTCCCCTTTCTCTGCGCTGTGGGAGAGCGTGTAGGTGACCCCTTTCGGCTCACTTCGCCCTTCGACATCCACCTGCTGAGCAACAGGAACCCAGAAGGCTTCTGGCACTTCTCCCGACGGGCCAAGGCCCATGGGCACTTCACCGGCTCCTGTGCCAGCAAATTTCAAAAAATGCTCAAGCGCACTCATATGCTGCCGTTTTAAGGCCAAAGCCACACGCCAGGCATCCCAAGGACAACCGACATCTGTTGAACCTATGGCATTTAAGGCCTTCGCCTTGGCAGCAAGGTAACGCAGGGTACAAAAACGGTTCGAAGGATTGAGACCTTCGCAGGTACCATAGTCGCGGTAGTGGGAGAGCGGATCAAGACCGGAATTTTTGATGGCCTTGGACATCTGTAGCGCGTACTGAGGCATATTGGCGCGAATCTCTTCAGGCGTAAAACCACCATTAGCTTTATCCTGAAAAAATTGCAGGGCCTTAAAACAATAGTATTCACGCTGGTCAAAGAGCGTTTTGACAAGGCGCGCTACTTCCTTTGCACCCCGAATCCCTTGAGGCTTATTTCCCGATTCTGGCATCTAGAGTGCTCCGTCCCCCAGAATATCAGGTGCAAGGATCCAGCCTGCTTTCTGATCCTTGCAGGCGGCGACACGCGTTCTCTGCGAGCCCTGAACATAGGCCTCACGGCAAGGAAGATCGAGCGCTGAATGATAACTGCGACCAATGGTCACTGTTGCTGTCCCGTATCGGGTCCCCGTAAAAGTTTGACTTGCACCTTCAAAGCCAGTGCCGATGAACGTGGCCATAGCCTGTTCAACGGGTAAAAGCCCACCTGAACCGGCCTGATCGGACAGAGTCTGCTCTTCAGTCTGTGTTTTCACCGCACACCCGGATAAAAGGGCCAGAATAAGCAGTACAGGCAAAATAGGAGAATGTTTTGGCATAACTGAATTCTCGAAAAAGTTCACAAGGATACAAGAAAAGGCCCCCGCATCAAAAAAACGAGGGACAAAAGCGGCCCAAATGGGCCACCACAGACTTTGCACAGTCTTTTGAGTATTGTGAAGCACTCGTAAAAAAAAGGCAAGAAATTTGCGCAAAGGATCCTAATCCTCGGAGGCAGAACCCGGCCTGTTTTGTGCCCCCCTTCACCACCGCCTGTCTTTACAATAGAAAGGACAAAGCTTTTGGCAAAACATATCTTTTTTTAAAATATCGTAATTTTCATTACTATTTACCAAAGCGCCACCAATGTATCTCCATGTATTATTTTCAAAAAAAACAATTTTCTTACAGAGAATCAGAAACCACGAGCTGCTCAAGACAAAAGCATTGTCAAAATTATGGGATGTGATAAAAGAGTGGCAATTTTTTCAATGACACTAGGCTCTTGTGGAGGAGAGTATGGCACAAAAAGTAGTGATTATCGGAGGGGTGGCCCTTGGCCCCAAAGCTGCCTGTCGCTGCATGCGTCTTGCCCCGGACACGGAACTGACACTAGTAGATGAAAATACCTTCATTTCGTATGGCGGTTGCGGTCTACCCTATTATGTTTCAGGTGAAATACAGGCTCTTGATGCCCTGCGCTCCACCAATTATCAGGTGGTCAGAGATCCCGGTTTCTTTGCTCGCATGAAAGGCTTCACGGTTCGCAATCAGACGCGTGCCCTGTCCATTGACCGCGCCCAAAAAACCGTTCGTATCCGCAATCTAGCCACACAGACCGAAGAAGATCTCCCCTATGACAAACTCGTGCTGGCAACGGGTGCCAAGCCTCGCGTACCCAATGTGGACGGCCATGATCTTGGCAATGTCTTTACCCTGACCAAGCTTGAGGACGCTCAACGCATCCGACAAGCGTGTGAAAACGGCAGCGTCACAGAGGCCGTCATTGTCGGTGGAGGTTTCATCGGCCTGGAAAGTGCCGTGGCCTTGGCCGACATGTGGGGCGTAAAAGTCACCGTTCTTGAAATGGACGGCTATCTGATGCGCAGCGTACTGCCAGAAAGCCTGGGACTGATGGCTGAGCACGATCTTGTGCAGCACAAGGTATCTGTCTGTAAGTCTGAAAAACTCTTAAAAATTGAGGGCAAAAACGGCAAAGTCTGTCGCGTTGTGACGAATAAGCAGACCATTGAGGCTCAGCTTGTCATTATAGCCGCAGGTTTTATCCCCAACGGGCAGCTGGCTGCCCAGGCAGGCCTTGAAACTATCGGCAACGGAGCCATCAAAGTTGATCAGTGGATGCGTACCACAGACCCCGATATCTACGCAGGCGGCGACTGCTGCGCTCTGAAAAATATTATCACCGGCAAGTATGGCTATTTGCCTCTCGGGAGTCTCTCCAACCGCCAGGGGCGCGTCATTGGCAGCAATCTTGCGGGCGGCTCGGACACATTCCCTGGTTTTGTAGGAACATGGGCCATCAAGCTCTTTGATCTCTCCATTGCCTCAACCGGTATGACCATTAACCGGGCGAGAATGGAAGGTTTTGATGCCATTAGCGTTTGTGCCGAGCAATTGGATCGAGCGCATTTCTATCCCGAAAAGGACATGATGTGCCTTGAAATCGTTGTGGAAAAAGGCACACGCCGGGTGTTGGGCATGCAGGGAGCCAGCGTCAATGGACACGGGCTTAAGGCTCGCATCGATGCTGTTTCCGCTTGTCTGCAATACGCAAAACCCACAGTCAATGATATCTCTAATCTCGAAGTTGGCTATGCGCCGCCCTTTGCCGCGGCCATGGATATCGTCAATGTCGCAGGCAATGTAGCCGACAATGTGCTCTCAGGCCGTTTTACCCCAATTTCAGGCCAAGAATTTGTCAAACTCTGGCAGGAAAGGGGAGATAATCACATTTTCTTCATCGATGCGCGTCCGGCTCGAGCTGGCAAGGCTATGGAAGAAAAAAATCCAGATTGGCACGCTATACCATTAGAAGAAATTGAGCAGCGTCTTGACGAACTGCCCAAAGATCGCCAGATTGCCATTATCTGTAATACCGGCCTTAGATCCTATGAGAGTCTGCTCATCATGCAACGCAAGGGTGGGCTCAACAACGTGATCAACTCCCTTGGCGGCATGCAAGCCCTCAAGCAAATGGGTCTCGAGGAAAAGCTTTAAATCACCCCTGAATCCGCGAGATTCTTTTTCAATGTTAAGGTAAGGAGGCGGCAAGGAGCTGCCCATGGCAGTTTTTGCCGGAAAAAAGATGAACGATGCCCAGCCAGTAACTCCCACATCCGAACAGGCAAGCTCTCAACCCCTTATGGCGATGCCTCCCGAGCTTTTGCATGAGTTGATCAACGCTCTGCGTAAGCCTCCTTTCTACAAGCGCCATCCGCTGCTCTGCCTTTTGGTCCTCATCTTCCTTGTGGGCATCATTGTTCTTTTGGTCAACCAAAAGGATGAAGAAACGCTATCCACAGATGGAGATTGCCTGGCCCTGATTTCCGTCAAAGGTCCTATCATAGAAAACCAAGGTCTTTTGAAGTGGATTCGCAAAATTGAACACACCAAGGAAATCAAAGGCGTACTCTTGCGTGTTGATTCTCCTGGCGGCGGAGCTTCCTCGTCAGAAGAACTTTACGCTGCTCTGGCTCGTCTTGGCGAGCAAAAGCCCATTGTAGTCAGTATGGGGTCAGTTGCTGCTTCAGGTGGACTGATGGTTGCTATGGCAGGGAAACGTGTCTTTGCCAATAAGGCTACCATCACCGGCTCGATCGGTGTTCGCATGGATATTTTACAGGCCAAGGGTTTGATGGATAAGCTTGGCCTGGGACAGGAAACCCTGGTCACTGGCCCTTACAAAGATGCGGGCTCGTCCATGCGGCCATTAACGGAAGAGGATCGCCGCTATCTCAAGAGCATCTTGAATGAACTCAATGAGCAGTTCATGGCGATTATCGCCAAAAGCCGTGGTCTCTCCCAGCAAGAAGTACAAAAGCTAGCAACCGGTCGCATCTATACTGGGCGCGAAGCCTTAGAGGTTGGGCTGATCGATGCCATTGGCGGACAAGAAGAAGCCCACGCCTGGCTTGCCAAGCAAACTGGCGTAAACCTTGAAAAAAAATTGCTGGCTCGACCTAAGGAACGAAAATGGTATGAAGAGCTACTCACAAGCCTTCTTGACTTGCCAGCTCTTCATGAACTAGCGGAATTACAGCAGCTTGTGCCAAGCTATTCTATATCTTATTGAAATAATTGATCCGCCAAGACAACAAAAGCGTCGGTTCATGAACCGGCGCTTTTGTTGTCATCGGTATCTGCGTTCTCTTATCCACAACGCATTTCCTTGACAGTTAAACCGCCCGTCAAACACGTCACTTCACTAATATTGGCTCTTCGTTATCTGTACTTCCCGAGGTGGCTCTTAGCCAGAATTTTTAAGGAATTTTTTATTGATTTTTTTTGCATTGCATCTTCAGAGTGTACGTTGAGGTCAGCTTCCAGTTTCTTTTTCGAGTTATCTACTACTTGTCATCACTGACCATCTTCTTCACCGGAAGATTGTATCGGAGCTCCTACAGTACCTGATGCCTCGCGCTCTAAGGTTTTTTTATTCCTTGATCCTTTTGGCCTGCCTCGACCTCGTTTAATTGCAACATTTTGTTTGACTTCGTTTTCTATATTTTTATAATTATTAATATTTTGTATAGTGTTAGATTGCCCTGCATTGTTAATGTCAGAAACGTTTTTATATTTATTTACACTTCTATTATCTATTGAACGTCTAGTAGTATTATTTTCTTTGACATTTTTTGTCCAAGTAGGTATATTATCTTCTATGCAATGATCAATTTTTAATATACTATTATCAATCTTAAATCTATCTGGAACTTTTATCCCTAATAATTTATAGAGATTGTTCGCTTCTTTTTGAGGGTATTCAACAATTGCTGTGTTTGTGTATATAGTGCAATGTTGATAGCCTAGATATTTAAATTTTTTTGATAAATAATTATTAGTGCTGAGAAGCTGGATTTGAATAATTTTTATAATACAAGTAGCTATATACGATATAAGTAAGTGACCTCTAAATGTATCTTCTTTATGTACACGTAACGGCAATAATTTTGTATAATTCTTTGCAAAGTCAAAGGTTTGTTCTATCGACTGTCTTTCATAATACGCCTTAATTATCTCATTAATATTATATTCTATATTACTTATCAATCCAAAAAAGCCTGATCTTGTTATTTTATCGTGTATTTCATTTAGCCCAATAGAGTCATCTTCTAGTGTTTTGTTCATTATTTTAGAATTTTCTTCACCTTGTCGTTCTACATCAAGACATAAATACAGAAATGCCGGTTTATCATTTTTTGTACCAACTTTTATATTCTTAACTTTAATATATATTATTCTTTCTCCATACCTTACTATATTTTCACTCGATATTATAGAACTACCATATTCTTTTATCGCTTCTTTAAGATTCTTATCATTTGATTTTAGCCTGGTAATGCACTCTATCTTTGCGTGACATTTTTCATCATAAAATATATCTAAATTATCAGATGAATTATACCCTGCATCTAGTATGAATTTGGATATTTTTATATCTAGTTCGTTTAATTGAGAGATTATAGGTCGTAAAGAATTTATATTAAGAATATTACCGGGAATAAACTTATAAAAGATTGGTATCCCAGTTAGAATATTTGATACAAAAATTAATCTTAGCTTGTTTTGCTTTTTTCCACTATTATTTGAAAATGTAGTATAATAAAAACAGATATCGTTTTTTAGTCCAGTGCTATCAATTAAAACATTATAATCCAGATTACAAAACTCAAAAAGATATTTTTTATATAACTTATGAAATGCTATTTCATTATTTATTTCACCAATTTTAGCTAGGAATTCACTAATCCTTTGGCTTTTTACTTCTGCATTGGGATATAAATATTTAATAAAATTATTTTCATACCATATTTCTATGTCACAATTTGGTTCTGATGTAGTTATATACGATAAAACTAACACCATTAATGTGTCAAAATTCTCAGATGAAAAATTTTTTAATATATTAATAAATCCAGATTTATATAGAAATTCATTTATAAGATATGTATCTCCAAAGCTTAGTATACTATTTACAAGTCTTTTATTAGTTTTGATCTGTATGTTTGAAAAATTATCAGGTGCATCTAAAAATTCAGTTGTTTCTATGTTAAACCTAAAGTAGCCATCGTTTTTACAAAAAAATATATCATCTTGAATTCGTTTTCCAATATATGTGACGCCATATTTCTTCTTGCCAGATGCGTCTCGGAAAGCTCCGATCGCCGTGAGGCAGTCCTTGTTCTTTCCAGAATACGTGAAGTACACAGCCGCTCCCCTGTCTCTTGTCTAAGTAAATAAAAATTTCTTAGAAAGAATAGCAAAGGAGGCTGAAAAAGGCAAGAAAAATTGTTTAGATTTTGTTTGATGAAGCGCTGTTTGTTTCTTCTGGATATCTGCTTTGCCGTGATATCCGCGGAGAATCAGTGATCCAACTACGCCCACGAAAGCAAACTTGTCCTGAAAAAAATAAAAAATTTATTCAACAAAAAAATCCTGGCTAAGAAAGGGTCGGGAAGTACAGGTTATTGTTCCATAAAATGTCTAATCAAGAGGTATTATAGATTTTCTGTAAAGGACACACGTCTTCTAGCGCAAGCTGCTCTTTAGTAATCGCAACGTCCTAAATATCTAACACATCATGGGGATACAGCCGTTTTAACGATCGATAATTCTGACACTTTCCCTATTTAACAAAACAATTTCTGCAGTGTCGAGAAGGGCATGATCGCCTATAAACGCTACAAGATGAGAGACAGTAGCCAATCTCGCAATAGTTCCGTAGTTGAAGCGGAAAGCGTTTGACAGCAAATAGCGCCAAACCTAGACAAATTCGTCGTTTTTCCCGCGTTTGATGCCATCAAGTAAAATTTTCGCTCTTCGGCGGGTCAATTCGGGCATCTCAGCCAATTTATCATCAATCAGCCTCAAACCAAGACGCTTAGTTTCGGCAGAGGCATAATGGAGAAGGTATTCCAAGAATGTGGACATGGAATTGGGGCCACACTGATTTTTCATTTCCCCTTCTCGAACCATTGAAGTAAAGAGACTGCCCTGACGGCCAATACGCGGACAGGCCGTACAGAATGAGGGCAATTGTCTCGCATCTTCCAAAAGGAAACGCACAACCTCTTCTACGTGACATTCTTCACCCAGGGGGAAGGGCACTTTGTCAGGACCATCGTTCCATGTGCTGTAGGGATTGGCCACACTGCCTGTCAAAATCTGTGAGGCACCAACACTACAGCCATCACGCCAGAGATTGGCCGGCTCCTTACTGGTTAAAATAATACCCGTATACGGAATGGCCAGGCGTACAATGGCCACACAACGAAGGTATTCCGAATCACTCACAGGATATGGCGTAGAAAAATGACAACCTGGAGCAGGTCTCAAGCGATGCATACTCACGGTACGACCACCTGTTCCGTAGTTCTGCAAAAGATAGTCGGCATGTCTGGCAAGAGCCAAAATATCGAATTGCCAGGGGCCAAGTCCAAGCACAAGACCTAAACCCGTATCAAAAATGCCTGACTGTAATGCCGTTTCCGGGGCATTCAGACGGCTTGTATAATCGCTCTTGGGGCCTGCCGGATGGGCCCGGTGATAGGCTTCCTCATGGTAAGTGTCTTGATACAGCAAAACGGTCCCCACATCAGCCTGCTGCAAAACAGCATAGTCATCAGCATCCAGTGGACCAACATTGACATTGACACGCCTGATTTCGTCCTTGCCTTCAAAAATGGAATAAAAAACACGAATGGCATCCACTAGGTACTCAATATCGGCATTGGGCAGCTGGCCTGTAACCAGAAAAACTCGCTTATGTCCCTGTCTGGCCAGTTTGAGGCCACTTTCACGCATTTCCTTGAGATTCATGTAATGGCGCTCAATAGTCGTATTGCTTTTTCTATTGGCACAATAGAGACACTCGCTACCGCAGTAGTTGGCGATATGCAGAGGGGCACTCAAAACCACCCGATCGCCATAGACTTTCTGTTTCACTTCAAAGGCAGTAGAAAGCATGGTCTCCAACTGGTCAGGCGAATGTACACGCATGAGAGCAACAATTTCCTTGCTGTTCAAGGAAGTGAGTTCTTTCGATTTGGCAAGGATATCCGAGAGTTCATGATCATCAGGAGGATTATTTCTTTGCAGAACCTCTTCGATGAGACTTGGCCTAAACCATAGCTTAGCTCCAGTTGGCGGCTTGGGCTGGTTTCGCCCGGCTCTGGAGTTTGGAGAAAACCAGACTTCGCCAACTTTGGGCGTGTCGGTTGCAACTTTTTCCTTGTCCATCTCCGACATAGGTAAAAACCAAGTTTGCGCACGCTTTCTTTCCAAGGCCTTTTCACGCGCCAGTTTTTCCTCTGCCTCCTTTTCCAGCACACGACGCACTGGTTTACGTTGACGGCCCCTAAAGGAAATAGGACGGTAAACTGAAATGAGACACATAATCAGAATGATCAAAAGTTGCAGGGCACCTTGCCACATAGTCTCAGGCAAAATAAAGGCTCTGATGAAACGCAATGGTCCATCGAGGTGCCACTGTTGCAGCCAGACGATAAGTTCGTCACCGAGTGAACTCCAAAAAAGTAAGCCCCAGAAGCAGGCTGCAAGAGAAATCAGCCACTTAAAACCAATCCAGGCAAATTTAAAAAATCCAATGGCCGTTACAAAAGAGTAGAATAGACCTGTCAGAATACAGCCTGCAAGACCTGGTATGACCACCCAAGTGTCTACAAAATGTAGACAAGCTTGAATGGTAGGAACAAGATCCGCCTCAGGTGTACTGAATTTTAAAAAGCTTAGGGCCTGCATGGAAAGAGCCCCTCCGGCCCAAGCTGTAGCCGAAAGAAGATGAAAAGCCTTCAGCGTCTTGATGATATAATTGTCAGGGCTACTAAAACCCTTACCACGGATGCCGAAATGGCGCACAACATCAAATTTATACACGAACTCTCTCTTCCAAGTCCCAAGTCGATTTTGGGCAGTTTACAATCGACACTATATACTATTGCATCGATTTAAGTTATTAAATATATCCTAAAATATTATTATAAAATGACGTATTGCTATAATAACACTAAAATCTAAACGCCATATAAATTCTCAAGACGTTTTGCAATGATATCTGTATTTCTAGCAAAACAATTGTATTGTTAACTATTACAACCAACATTTGTCTAGTTATAACATTAACACATCTATTCAGCAGAGTTTAGATATGACATTCTATACTAGCACGTAACTTAAGTAAAAGTTATATTACAAAGCGTAGTAGCTGAAATCAAAATTGAATTATAATTTCCAAAACATCTCTGTTTCTGTCATGCATCCAGAATTTTGAAAAAAATAACCGCCACATGCTCGTGACTTCAGTCATGAGGTAGGCAGTCAAACAAATTGTTTCCCATTACCGCATATAGTATCCTCTTTTTATGGATACATTTCTGCGACATAAGGAAGCGAAGAACTCTTAGGTATGGTCGCGATTACGTCTACCAACCCGGTATCATATCGTTTGCTGTATGAACTATCGGAAAAAGGTTTGCGCCGAAAATGCCAGGGATAGCGCGAAGCGACATCTGAGGAAGCAGGCATCCGATTATGGCTTTACGATCGAGATCATGGAAGTGATGCCGGACCATGTGCATCTGCTTGTCGACTATCGTCCGGAGTTTGTGATACACCGTCAAGATCCGTATGGGATATACAGCGAGATGGTTACTTCTGGAATTTCCGCATCTGAAAAGGGCGCTCTCCGGAGAACGCCTGTGGAACCCGTCGTATGGCATAGTCACCGTAAGTGACAGGAGTGTCCTGCAGATCAGACATTCCATCGCGACCCAGAAAGAACGGCCATGAAGATCTTGACGAGCTTCAAGGTGAAAATTAGGCGTCACAGTCAGATATTCGGGGACCCGCAAGCCTCTACCGCGCTGGCGTCGATTTCTTCATAGCCGTCGCATGCCTATGTGGCTGAACGCCATGAAAAGACTGACGATACGCACTGTGGCCTGACGTACATATGACTTCGGTGTAATACAACTTTCCCAATGAGTTGTACTATACGTCACCGCCGGTCGGCCGCTTTGGCGGTCTTCCTCTTTTTTTAGGTGGATTTTTTGGTAAAAGATCAAGTTTTTGCAATATATCAAGTTGCGATGGATTCGTTTTTACGAGT
>JAILPJ010000088.1 GCA_024699605.1 Desulfovibrio sp.
ATTAATGAGGAAAATTTACAGACGTTTATTCAGAGCAAGCCCGGGAAAAAATAATATAAGTTTAACAAAATGCAAAAAACGGCAGACGGGTGAAAATTTTAGCCGTCTGAGTCCCGTAAAAAAAGTCAATTATTTTTATCGGTTACGAGATGTCTATTAAATTTTTGTCGATTATTAGCCCACGGATTCAGGAATGCGCTTCAGTGTTGCGTATTGCAGGGGGAGCTGCTGAGATGTGCGGGGGTCTCTTCGACTTGAAGGGCCCAAAGCCAGCGCTCATTGTGCTCGACGTGATAGGGGAGGAGTTTCTGTGCTGTCCAGCCAGGCGCCTGCTCGCCGCTAAAGGGCTTTGAGCTGAGTACAACGAGATAGCCATGGCTTTTGAGGAAGGGCTTGGCAGCCAGACTGAGCGCCGGGAAGGGGAGAAAGGCCCGGCTAAGCACGAGATCCGCGCAAAAGGGATGCTGCCTGGCAAAGTCTGCTATGTCTGCCTGCACAATCTGTGTACGTGCCAGGGGCAGGCGGGCCAAAAGATTGCGCAAAAAGCCCGCGCGTTTGGCCCTTTTTTCGATCATCAGATAGTTGCCGTCTGGATAGAGCAGGCGCAAGGGAATCCCGGGCAGACCCGCCCCGGCTCCCAGATCACAGATACAGGGCGCTTCCGGCAGGCGAAGCACCTGCAAGAGGTCGGCCAGATAAAAGCTGTCGACGAAGAGCTTGCGCACGATCAACGGCCAGTCCTTGAGTCCTGTCAGATTGATGGCGCGATTCCACTGCAAAAGCTGCCGCAAATAGGCTTCAAGCCCGCTGAGCACCGAGTCTGTGACCGGCAAATGCAGCTCATGCAAAAGTTCTTGCAGGTTTTTGGTCGAAAGGTCAGGTGGCATGATTTTCTCGTACCGGCAGGGTCCTTCTTGGGATATAGCCTGCTTGTTTCGGGCTTGCAAGGCCGCAAGGGATAACGTACAAAGAAGTCACCGTAAAGGGCGCAGGAGTACGTTGACATGCGCCGTTTTGGTCTTTGCCTGGATTGTTGCTTGAGGAATTTTTTTTATGACAAAGCCAGTTCTGCTTTTCCCCGGACAGGGATCGCAATGTGTGGGCATGGGGCGTGATCTTGCCGAATCCCAGTCCTTTGCCATGGACATGTGGAAACTTGCTGAGCGTATCAGTCACAAGCCGTTACGGGAGATTTTTTGGGAAGGCGATGAGGCTGCCATGAGCGACACCGCTGTTTTGCAGCCCGCGCTGACGGTTGTCAATTGTGCGCTCTATGCCTTTCTGCGTGGAAAAATTGAACCTGCCGCTGCTGCTGGACACAGTCTTGGAGAATTCAGCGCCCTTGAGGCTGCCGGCGTGCTCTCCTTTGAAGATACCGTGAAGCTGACCAGCCTGCGCGGCGAGTTGATGGCTCAGGCCGATCCCGGACACTCTGGCGGTATGGTCGCTGTGGTCAAACTCAGTGTGGACGAAGTGGCGCGTCTTGTGGACGAAGCGGCCGCGGAAAGCGGAGAGCTTTTGCTCTGCGCCAATTTCAATGCCCCGCAGCAGACAGTGGTCAGTGGGCACAATGCCGCTCTCGCGGCGCTTCAGCCAAAGGTTAAGGCCGCTAAGGGACGTGCCCTGCCCCTGAAAGTTTCGGCGGCCTTTCACAGTCCTATGATGGCTGAGGCCAATGCGGAATTTCAGCCCCTTTTGCAGAAAGTGACCTGGCATGATGCCCATTTTCCTGTTTACAGTAATGTGCTGGCCTGTGCGGAACGTTCGGGTGATCGCTTAAAGGCGGCCATGTTCGAGCAGATGGTTTCCCCGGTGCGCTGGCTTGAAAGTGTGCGTGCCCAGTATCAGGACGGCCTGCGTGCCTGGCTTGAGGCTGGACCCAAGTCACTTTTGCTTCGTCTTGTCAATACGTGTCTTGAAGACTATGCGGATGCCGATCTTGAATGTGTTGCTGTGAGTGATCTTGCCACAGCCTCTGCGTGTCCCTTTGTGGAGTAGCTATGCAGGCAAAAGATTCTTTGCGTTGTGAATTGCAGAAAATAGTCGAGCAATGGGGCTTACCATGGCCTGAGAAATGTATTGTGGAATCCCCCAAAGATCCCCGTCACGGGGATCTTTCAACCAATCTCGCCCTGCTTGTTGCGAAGCAGCTTGGCAAAAAGCCGCGCGAGCTGGCTGATGAATTGGCTACGCTTTTGCAGCAGAAGGTGCCGACCATTGAACAAGCCTCGGCAGCCGGACCG
This sequence comes from Desulfovibrio sp., assembly GCA_024699605.1. Classification (GTDB taxonomy): domain Bacteria; phylum Desulfobacterota; class Desulfovibrionia; order Desulfovibrionales; family Desulfovibrionaceae; genus Desulfovibrio. The sequence continues at coordinate 2,244 of JAILPJ010000088.1, forward strand.
GGCTTTTGCAATGTGGTTTTCAATGCCGCTTTTTGGCACAAGGTCATCGGCGAAGTGCAGAGCCTTGGGGAAAACTACGGCAAGTTTCAAGATGGCGCTGGCAAGAAAGTGCTCGTGGAATTTGTCTCCGCCAATCCCACAGGCCCGTTGCATGTTGGTCATGGCCGTGGTGCCGCTGTAGGCGACAGTCTCGCCCGGCTTCTGCGCTGTGCGGGCTATACGGTGGACACCGAGTATTATATCAATGATGCGGGCCGTCAGATGCGCATCCTCGGTCTTTCGGTGTGGCTTAGGGCTCGGGAACTGCGTAAGCTTCCCGTTGACTGGCCGGAAGATTACTATCATGGCTCCTATATCATTGATCTGGCACGTGACTTGCTTGAACGTGAACCTGGCCTGCTCGATTTGCCCGAGGAAGAAGGCATTGATCACTGCTATGCCTATGCCATGCAGACCATTCTGGACGGCATCAAGGCGGATCTTGCCGAATTTCGTGTACATCAGGACAATTACTTTTCCGAAAAGAGTCTGGTCAGAGACCATGCGGTGGATCGGGCTTTTGCCGCCCTTGACAGCGCCAAGCGTACCTATTTCAAGGACAATGCCTACTGGTTTGCCACCACGGCCCTTGGCGATGATCTGGACCGGGTTTTGCGCAAATCAGATGGCTCACTGACCTATTTTGCCTCGGATATCGCCTATCATCACAATAAGTACGAACGTGGCTACGACTGGCTGATCGATGTCTGGGGGGCAGACCACCATGGCTATATCCCCCGCATGCGAGCGGCCATTGAGTCCATGGGGCGCAGTCAGGAGAGTTTTGATGTCATTCTGATTCAGCTCGTCAATCTGATGAAGGATGGCCATCCCTTGGGCATGTCCACCCGTGCCGGCACGTTTGAAACGCTGCACGACGTGCTTCAGGAAGTTGGCACTGACGCTGCCCGCTTCATGTTTTTGTCGCGTAAAAGCGACAGTCCCTTGGATTTTGATCTGGATCTGGTGCGCCAGCGCAATCTGGAAAATCCCGTCTACTATGTGCAATACGCCCATGCTCGTATTTCCGCCTTGCTGTCGCGAGCCAAGGAACGCGGTATCATTTGGGCAGACGCTGATCTTTCTCCGCTTACGCAGTCCTGCGATCTTTCGCTCTTGCGGAAAATCGCAAGCTTTGAAGACACGCTCAGAGACGCCGCAAGAACTCTTGGTGTGCATCATGTCAGTCGCTATCTGACGGAACTGGCGGGGCTTGTGCACAGTTACTATGCCAGTCAGCAGATTCTGGGAAGCTCAGATCAGGCCCTGATGCGTGCGCGTCTGGTGTTGCTGAGCGTCATAGGCCAGGTTTTGCGCAATGGTCTGGATGTGCTTGGCGTGGAAGCGCCTACGCAAATGTAGGTAGTCCATGGCACTTGTCCGACGCAGTCGTTCGCACCGACGTACCGTAGAAAAGCCGCAGGCTGTTGCGCCAGAACGTTTTTGTCTGCGTGTCACAGCGCCGGTTTTGGCCTTAGGTGGCGTTTTGCTCATCCTGACCTTGGGCTGGGCTTTTTTTACCGGTTTTTTAGTGGGTCGCGGCGAAAATCCCGGGGAAAAGCTTGCGATTCTGGCACCTTTTGGTCAGGAAGAGGATGTCGCGTCCAAGGCTGAGATTGAGGAAAAGCCCGAGCCGCAAAAGGAAGTGCCGGAGACGCCGGTCGTAGAAGCCAAACCTGAAGTTGAACAGGTCCAGGAGGCAAAGCCCAAAGTCCAGGAGCGTGCAGCGCATCCCTTTACCAGGCCTGATGCTCGTTCCATGGCTGCCTGGGGCGTACGTGAGCAGGCTACGGCTGCGGAAAAAAAGGAAGCCGCCCAGCCAGCCCCCGCGCGTTACGAGTATCAGCTGCGCCTGGCAACCTTCAACCGGCGGGAAGAAGCCGAGGCCTTGGCCCGCAAAATATCTGGCAAAAGCGTACGTTGTCAGATTGTGCAGCGTGGCAAGCTCTTTGTGTTGGGCTGTGCTTTGCGCGGCACCTCTCAAGCCTATGAAGAATTTACGGCCCTTTTGACCAAGCTCAAGGTCAAAGATCCGGTCGTTGTGGTCAAAAAAGAACTCAAAGCCCGTTGAGTCTGAGAGGGAAAAAGGGTGTCGCCAGCAAAACTGCTTGCCAGGCTTGGCCTGTGCTTTACCGCCTTTATCCAACGCCTGGGTGCTCTGGCTATCTTTATGTGCAGCGCAGTGCTGCATATTTTTGACAGCACGCGCATCGTTGGCCGCACCATCCGTCAGATCTATGTCATTGGCGTGCAGTCGCTCTTTGTCATCCTTTTGATTGGGATTTTCTGCGGCATGGTACTGGGCCTGCAGGGCTATTACACCCTTGTGAAATTCGGCTCTGTGGGACTTTTGGGCTCAGCGGTCTCCTTGACCTTGATCCGCGAGCTTGGGCCGGTGCTGACGGCCATTATGCTCACCGGTCGCGCCGGCTCTTCCATGACGGCGGAAATCGGGGTGATGCGCATCACCGATCAGATTGACGCCCTGGATGTCATGGATATCAATTCCATGGCCTATCTGGTGAGTCCGAGAGTCTTGGCCTCCCTGATTTCCTTTCCGCTGTTGACGGCCATTTTTGATGTCATTGGCATCATTGGCGGTTATCTGACGGGAGTATTGATGCTCGGCATCAATGAGGGCGCTTATTTTTATCGTATTGAAGCTTCTGTGACCATGACCGATGTGCAGGGAGGCTTTCTCAAGGCTTTGGTTTTTGCCCTGCTTGTGACTTCCGTCTGTTGCTTTGAAGGCTATTTTACGCATAAACGTCGTGACAGTGTCGGTCCTGAGGCTGTGGGCAATGCCACCACGCAGGCTGTGGTGATCAGCTGTGTGCTGATTTTGGCTGCGGATTACGTCTTAACCTCGGTTTTGCTCTAGAGATCTTCTCTTTTGCCCGGCAAAGGATGGCTATGGAGACTTGCTCAGAAGACGCTGCCTGGGATATCGCCTTTTCTTCCCTGCGTGTGGGTTATGGCGAGCACGTGGTGCTTGACGAGATCACAGCGCGTTTGCCAAGCGGCAAGATCTCCGTGATTCTCGGGGGCAGCGGTTGCGGCAAATCCACCTTGTTGCGGCATATCATCGGTCTTTCGCGTCCCATGCGGGGAACAATCCAGATAGCCGGCGCTGATCTGTTTGGTCTGTCTTCCCGTGATTTTAGACGCCTGCGCCGGCAAATGGGCGTCCTCTTTCAGGATGGAGCGCTTCTTGGCGCCATGACGGTGGCCGAGAATGTGGCCTTACCCTTAAGTGAACATCTCGGTCTTTCGCGAGAGCTTGTGCGGCGAGAAGCCTTACGCGTGTTGAAAATGGTGGAACTTGAGGCTTTTGCGGATTTTTATCCCCATCAGCTCTCTGGTGGCATGCGTAAACGCGCGGGGCTGGCCAGGGCCATCATCACCAATCCCCGGATCTTGCTCTGCGACGAGCCGACCTCGGGTCTTGATCCGGTTACGGCAGCTCGCATGGATGCGCTTTTGCTCAGTCTGCACGCGCAGTTTCCGGCCATGACCATTGTCAGTGTCAGTCACGACCTGATGAGTCTGGAGCGCATTGCCGACTATGTCCTGGTGCTCAAGGACGGACTGCTCCATTTTGCCGGTGATCTGGCCTCTCTGAAGGCCTCAGACGATCCCTATCTTGCCATGTTTCTCTCGCGTGAGGCCGGCACACGTCTTGGGGATTTTTCAGAGAGTATGGATGCGCGGGTGGCCACAGCGCTTGCTGACTGGTTTCGGGCTTGAGGCATTGGCCTTTTGTGCCCAATAAGGCTTGGGAAGGGTGAAGCATATGCGTGAAACGCTGGTCGGACTGTTTGTGCTCATTGGTCTTCTTTGCGTCTGTTATCTGACAGTCAAACTTGGGCGCATGGAACTGTTTAATACCTCGGGTTTTCCTCTGACGGCCCGTTTTGATTCGGCCTCGGGTTTGCGCGTTGGCGCTGACGTGGAACTGTGCGGAGTTCCTGTGGGCAGGGTGACAGCCATCGAGCTTGATAGTGACCCCTTGCGCACGCAGGCTGTGGTGCATCTGCTTTTCAAACAAGATTTTAAGCTTTCCGATGACAGTATTGCCTCCATCAAAACGGCGGGCCTGATTGGCGATAAGTATGTGAGTATTTCGCGTGGTGGCTCGGAGACTATTCTGGCGGCTGGAGAGGAGATTCACGATACCGAATCGCCCGTTGATCTTGAAACACTCATTGGGAAATATGCCTTTGGAGGTGTCTAGTGCGTTCTGTCTTGCGTGTGTTGTTGGCGTGGGCCTTGTTTGCTGTTTTCTTTGGCCTGCAGTCTGCAGAGGCTGCCACAGCCAGAGAAACGCTGGAACTGGCGCTGAATCAGATCCTTGAGGTGATCAAAAGTCCGGGCTATGCCAATCCTGCTGAGCGTAATGGCCTGCGTGTGAAAATCGGCCAGTATGTACGGGCCCACTTTGATTTTCAGGAATTTTCCGCTCGCACTGTAGGCGCCAACTGGCGGAATTTCAGCGATCAGCAAAAAGCCCAGTTTGCCGATGCCTTTGCGGATCTTCTGATCAATACCTATGTCAATAAGATCGACGGTTACAATGGCGAACAGATCGCGTATACCGGCGAGAAATTGTCGCCCAAGGGTGACCGTTGCGAAATTCAGACCGTGATCAGTGTGAAAAACGGCAAAAAGATTCCCGTCAGCTATCGTCTTTTGCCCAAGGGCGGGGATTGGAAGGTCTACGATGTGCTCATTGAAAATATCAGCCTTGTGAAAAACTATCGCACGCAATTTCAGGATCTTTTGCGTACCTCAGACCCTGATCAGCTGATTGCTCGCATCCGTGAAAAGGCCAGCGAGGTTCAAAAAAGCGATGGAAAGAAGTAGAGCGCAACTTGTCGGCGTCTTATGTGTCCTTGGCCTTTGTCTGTTGTGTACGGGCCAAAGCCTCGCCGCCTCCACTACTTCACCTGTGCGTGAACGCATCTCCTTTGCCCTGGTGCGTACGCTCTATGATGCCCTGCCGCAAAGCTTTCATCAGGTCAAAGCCAGCGATCTCGCCTCATGCGGCTATCTGGCAGACAGTGTTTTTTTTGCCCCAGGCGCCATCAGCGTTGAGGCGAAACCCTTGGAGCGTGGACTGGCCGCGGGTGACGGCGTAGACGAGCTTGATGACTATGAGACGCCAGACGCCCAGGCGGTTTACGATCCGTTTGAGGGGTGGAACCGTTTCTGGTTCCGTTTCAACGATAAGTTCTATCTCTATGTGGCGGATCCCATCTACCGTGGCTGGCAGGCCATCACGCCCCATCAGCTGCGTACGGGCCTCAAGAATTTCTTTCACAATCTGCTGTTTCCCGTGCGTTTTGTGAACAATCTTTTGCAGTTCAAATTTAAGGCGGCCGGTGTTGAATTTGGCCGCTTCATGATGAACACCATGTGCTCTGTTGGCTTTGCCGATCCCGCAAGTACCAAGAAAACTATTGTGCCTGTGGACAGCGCGGGCGAAGATTTCGGACAGACCCTGGGGTATTGGGGCGTAGGACATGGCCCCTATCTTGTCTGGCCCTTTATCGGCCCCTCATCGTTTCGAGAAACCCTGGGCCGCATTGGCGATTTTTTTACCGAGCCCTTTTTTTATGTGCAGCCGTGGTGGGCGGGAACCTCTGCCTCCTTTGCGCTGCGTTTCAATGATTTGGATGAGGTCTTGCCTCTCTATCAGGACCTGACAGGCGCGGCCCTGGATCCCTATATTGCCATGCGTGAAGCCTATATCAATTACCGCAATCTGCATGTGCGCCAGTGAGACAGAGACTCTCCTGCGCGTTGAGGCGCTATCCGTAGCCTTTGCCAGCCTTGGGAGGAGCCTCTATGCTGTGCGGGATCTTTCACTCAGCCTCAGGCCCGGAGAGATCCTGGCCCTTGTGGGGGAATCGGGCTGCGGCAAGAGCCTTTTGGCCAGAGCCATCCTTGGACTGCCACCGGAAAACGCCAAACTGGAAGGTCAGATTCTCTTTCAGCAGCGTGATCTCTTGAGGCTTTCTGAAGCGGAACTGCGCAGCATTCGCGGCCGTCAGATCAGCATGATTTTTCAGGAGCCCATGACCGCCTTAAATCCCGTTTTGACCTGCGGTCATCAGGCGGCTGAAATTCTCACGGCTCACGGCCAGGAGCATTCCCGCGCCCGTGTGATTGAGATGTTCACCCAGGTGGGCATTCCAGAGGCGCAAAGCCGTTATGACAGTTACCCGCATCAGCTTTCGGGCGGTATGCGTCAGCGTGTGCTGATCGCCATGAGCCTGCTCTGTGATCCCCTGCTTTTGCTTGCCGATGAACCCACAACAGCCTTGGATGTAACCATTAGCCGTCAGATTCTGGCGCTTTTGGTGCGTGAAAGCCGCTTGCGGCACATGGCCGTTCTCTTTATTTCGCATGACTTGCGTACCGTAGAGACCTTTGCCGATAGCGTAGGGGTGATGTACGCAGGGCACCTTGTGGAAAGTGCACCGGCAGCCCAACTCTTCGCCCACCCTTGCCACCCCTATACACAGGGTCTGCTCAATGCCTCCCGCGTGACCCCTCAGGCTTCACAAAAACGTCTTTTGACGATTCCCGGCGTTGTGCCGACCCTCGCCGCTATGCCCCCTGGTTGTCCTTTTGCCCCGCGTTGTCCCAGAGTTCTCGACATCTGCCGTGAACACTTCCCTCCGCCCACCCGCCTTGCCGATCACACCGTTGCCTGTTTTGCGCAGGCCAGAGCCTGAAAAATTTTTTTGGCGCGTTCTTTGCATTAAAGTTTCTGTCTGTGTCAAGTCTTTGATTGGCAATACCTCTGACGCAGAAAGGAGCTTGATATGGATGACGCCCTATTTAGTGGCCTCTTTGGAGCCCTGACCACCGAGCACCGCATGAATTTCATTGCCAATAATCTGGCCAATGTGAATACGCACGGCTATAAGCGTGATACCTTAGCCTTTAGCGATACCATGGCCTATTATGCGCATGATGAAATTCGTGAACCCTTAATGACCGTGCGTTCCAAGCCGCTTTTTCCTGAGCCCAAGAATATGGCCCGCTCGCGTATTGCGGTTTCCAATGTGGATTTTGGCCAGGGTTCGATGAAAGTGACAGGGGACCCCCTGGATCTGGCCATAGCTGGGGAAAATGCCTTCTTTAAGGTCGATACGCCCAATGGGCAGTTTTTGACGCGCAATGGGCATTTTGTGCTCTCCAGTGACGGGACAATCATGACCCCGCAGGGCTATGCGCTGCAGGGTGAGGGCGGCCCCATCCAGATTCCTCAAGGCACTCGCAATATTACCATCAGCGGTGACGGGCAGGTGCATGCCGACGGTGTTCTTTTGGCGCGCATTCAGCTCTTCAGCGTGGATAATTTGAAAAATATGGAAAAAATTGGGCACAATTTCTTTAAGCCGCGGAACAATGTGCAGGTGACTGAAGGCAATGGTTACGCCGGTGGTGCCCGGGTCGAGCAGGGTTTTGTGGAAGCGGCCAATGTCGAGGTCGTAACCGAAATGGTCAATATGATCGAGACCAATAGACAGTTTGAGGCCTATCAGAAGGTGATGCAGAGTGCGGACACGCTCGATCGTGCGGCCTGTGACCGAGTAGGCAAGCGGACCTAGTAGTTCATTCTCTAAATTCTAAGGCTAAAACTGTTCAGGATTTTTCAGAGCTGAAAAATTCATAATCCCCAATAATCGCGGGAAAACCAAAAATTTCCATTTGCATTTGAATTAACAGAACGAACTACTAGTTTTTGACCTGACGGCCGTAATGACTGCCATTTAGCAGGGAGCTTGTATTATGATGCGTTCATTGTATACCGGGGCGACCGGCATGATCGCCCAGCAGCTGAATATTGACGTCATTTCCCACAACCTGGCCAACGTCAATACCACGGGCTTCAAGAAAAGCCGCGCGGAATTTGAAGATCTGATGTATCAGACCCACAAGATCGCCGGCGCCATCACCGAAGGTGATAATCGACTGCCAGTGGGCATTCAGGTCGGCATGGGCGTGCGGCCCACAGCCGTCCATAAATTCTTCACGCAAGGTGATTTTCAAAATACCGGCAATTCTCTGGATGTGGCCATTGAAGGTGACGGCTTTTTCCAGGTGGATGTCAACGGTGAGCTGATGTACACACGCGCAGGTTCCTTCAAGCTCAATCAGGACGGCACCGTGGTCACGGCCAATGGCTATATTCTGCAGCCGGAATTTGCCGTACCGGCGGAGACCAAGACCATTTCCATTTCGGCCAGCGGTCACATTGCCGCCCTGGACAGTGGTGGCGAAGAGCTGGCCGGCGCTGACATTCCTCTGTATACCTTTATTAACCCCGCAGGCCTTGATTCCCGTGGCCGTAACCTCTATACCCCCACCCAGGCTTCGGGCGACGCCACTGAAGGACAGCCTGGCCAGGAAAATGTTGGCACCCTGGCCCAGGGTTTTCTGGAAATGAGCAATGTGGAAGTTGTGGACGAAATGGTCAATATGATCGTTGGGCAGCGAGCCTATGAGGTCAATTCCAAATCCATTCAGACCTCGGACGCCATGCTCGGTATCGCAGTTCAGCTCAAGCGCAGCTAATTGCTGCACAAAGGTCTGTGTCTGCCATGTTTCGTGTCAAGATCTGCCAAAAGCCTGCCTTGTGCAGGCCTTTGCTTTTTTTGCCGCTATTTTTGCTGCTGCTGCTTGGGCCGTCTTGGGCGCAGGATCTGGTCGCGCCACGAGTCATTGCGCCTGGCAACCAGCCTGCCGCACAAGGGGGCGCAATGGTCCGAGACCGCCAGGAACTTTTTTTGTCACCGGCGGCACAGGATGTCCGGGCCAGGCACACGCAGTCACGATTAGCGCAAGGTCAGGCGCCTTTGCCCGATCAACAGGGCTCTCCGGCTCTTTCCCTTGAGAGCTCCTGGCGTATTAAGATCCACAATGCCGCCATCTGTCAGGGCAATACCGTGCTTTTGGGTGAGATTGCCCAGCCGTTAGGCACGCTTCCCAATTGGGAAAGCCTCAAAACGCGTGAGCTCTGGCCCGCTCCGCCGGAAGAGGGCAAACCCCTGCAGATCAATCGCAGCAATCTTGCCCAGGCCCTCAACGAGCGTTTGGGGCGCGATCTCGCCTCACACTGCATTTTGCCCACATCCTTGGTGATACAAAAGGGGGGCTTGCTTGTACGGGAAAACGATTTGCGAGCCTATGTCGTCAAAAGCCTGACACCGATGCTGCGGGCTATGCCCGGTGAAGTGGAATTTACGGATTTTCACTTGCCGGAATACATTTTTTTGGCTCATGCCGGTCAGCAGGTGCAGCTTGAGCAGCCCAAAATGAATGCCGGCCGCGTTGGTCTGCGTTTTGCCGTGCTGGAGGCCGATGGCAAAATTTTGCGGCGCGTCAGTGGCAGTATTACCCTCACCCAGTGGGTCACAGTGCCCACCGCGGCCCGCAATCTAAGCAAGGGCGAAGCCCTGACCCCCGAAGCCGTGACGTTTTCACGCATCAATGCCCGTCGCCTCAAGGAAACGGCCTGGGACGGTAAGGGCGGACCTTGGCAGATGATGCGTAGCCTCTCAGCCGGAGAACCCATTTTGCAGAGTGATCTGGCAACCCAGATGATGATCCGACGCGGTGAGATCGTCACCTTGATTTATGCGCGCGGCAATCTCCGTCTGGAGACGCAGGCCGAGGCTTTGGCCGACGGTGAACCGGGAGCCACGATTTCGGTACGCAATTTGCAAACCAAGAAACAAATCTTTGCCACGGTCAAAGACAATCGCACGGTGATCATTCACTGAGCGCTGTCTCTGACCAAAGCCAGAAGTGTTATTGTCTTTGCGAAACCGTGAGGAGGGGCTCATGCACCGCTATTTACCGATCTTTTGTCTTGGACTGCTCTATCTTTTCTGCACAGCCTGCGGCGTGGGCGGAACTCACAGGAAACCGGCTCTGCATTCGCCGGTGAATCAGGCGCAGTCCTATAATCGTGAGGAATTAAGCCACAATAATCCCGGTTCGATTTTTGCCTTAAGTGATCAGGATACGCTCTTTGACGACGCCAGAGCGCGCCGTGTGGGTGATATTGTGGTGGTCAAACTTGTGGAAAACACCAAGGCTCAGAACAAGGCTGAAACCTCCACCAAAAAGGACAGCAATAACAATTACGAAGTCGGTTCCTTCTTTACTATGGGCCAGACAGGTTTTCTGCCCTTCTTAAACATTGGTCCTCAGGGCACTGTCACCGCCAATGCGCCGATTTTAAAGACAGCCTCTCAGGGTGGTCTGAGCGCTACGGGCAAGACCAAGCGTGAAAACTATGTCACCACTTCGCTTGCGGCCCGAGTCCTCAGAGTGTTGCCTGGCGGCATGCTGGAAATCGAAGGCGCACGGGAAATTCGTGTCAATGAGGAAACGGAATATCTCGTCGTGCGCGGGCTAGCGAGAGCCAAGGATGTGGATGCCGACAACACGATTCTCTCGACCCAGCTTGCCGATGCCAGCATTGAATACTATGGCAAGGGCGTTCTCGCCGATAAGCAGAAGCCTGGCTGGTTCACCCGTCTGATGGACAATATCTGGCCCTTCTAGAAAGATCAGTAAAAAATACGAGGGGGAAGCGATGCTTCCCCCTTCTTTTTTTGTCGAAAATCTGTCGAAAAAACGTTGATCTTGCCGCCAAATTTTTGACAGAAGGCGGAATAGGCCTTGTCAGCAGGCATATCTGAATTTGGCATGAATGTTGCTAATGTAGGGTATACCTTGTTTTTGCACCATTCAACTCAGGGAGTTCCAAGATGTTTTTTTTACTTGGCAGCGATAAGAAGAATCGTCAGCGTGAGAAGAAGAATAACGGCCTGAACATTGAAGAAGCCCGTGACGTGTTTTTATCCGGCAAATTCCCCGTTGTGACCACCGATCAGATCGAAGGCAGACATATTGTCAAGGTTCTGGGCCTTGTCTGCTGCCGCGGTTTTGATTCTGATGAAACCTTTTTTGGGATGGCCAGTCGAGCCATGAGCAAGGGTGCCCAGGCCATTATCGGCTATAATGAAAACGTGGCCTTTCATCCCGATGGCAGCAAATACTTTTCCTGCTACGGCACGGCTGTGATGTTTGATTATGATCCGGCTGATCCCGAAGCCCTGCCCATGATGCTGGCCCGCGCCAAAAATGCCCAGCGTTCCTTGGACGTTTCTCTATAAGGCTATTTCTCTGGGCTTTTCCTTGCAGAGGTGCTTATGAGTACCATCACTGGTCTTGGCAGCTATGCTTCCTCGTATTTGAACACGCTGCAGAGCACGCTTTCCGAAAGTCGCCAAGCATCGACCAATACCCTGAACAATCAGCTTGCCGGCCAGAATAGTCAGACGCAAGCTTCGCTGACGGATCAGCTTGCTGGTTTGGTTCGGCTGACGCGCTATGCGATGGATGAGATGGGATTGGCAGACGATAGTCGAGTCACCTTTTCCAGACTTCAGGAATATTGTGATTCTGTCGAGCAGCGCTTTAACCAGGCCGTGAAGGACGGTTTAGGTTCTCTCAGCGTGGATCCCGCCCTTGTCACCTATACACTTTCAGAAGAAGGGAAACTCACAGCCCATAGCGCCGATCGTGCCGTTGAGGCTTTGGCACAGCTCGCCTGCGACGAAAAAAGCAAGGATCTTAAGAATCTGGCTGCACGGCTGAAGACCTCAGGGGTCTCCTTTGAGCAGGGACTCAGCTTTTCTTTGAACGCCGAAGGCCAGGTGACGGCGTTAGGGGCAAGCGCAGCCTTTCAGGAAGCCTTGCAAGGCGAAGCTGAGACCTTGCAAAAACTCAGTGAGCATATTCTTGCGGCCAAGGTGGATGCCAATTGCGATTTTTCGCTGAAGATCAATGCCGATGACAGTGTCACGGTCAATGCTGCCAAGAGTGAATACCGCAATGTGTTGCAGGCCTTTTTTGATCAGAACAGCGATATTGTCTCGGATTATCGGCGCTGCGAAGCCCTTTCGCAGATTGAGGAGGCAAGGAAGTTCATGGGCTTGTCTCCCAAGGATATGCGCACGCGACTGCAGCTGGAATCGCTGGCTGCCTGGTGGGACAATCAGGAGAGCTCCTCGTCACAATCTTCTTTTGGTCTGTACAATAACGGGGCACTCTCACGGCTGAGCGGTATCAATATCAGCGTCTAAGACTCAGAAGCAACGCTCTATGGCAAGAAGCCATGCTTTCGTAAACCTCCCGAAAAGGGAGGTTTTTTTGTTTTGAAAAGCCTTTGAGAGCAAAGTGGCGAGTGGAGGGTTGTATGCGGAAAGTTTTCTCCAAGAGGCTGGTTCATACAGAGACGCTTTGTTTGTCACATCTGGCGTAAAGGAGTGCTTGTTAGGTTTTTGAAGATCTGCCGCTAGCCATTTGTTGTGCCAGGCGAGTGAAAAACAGAGGCTCCTTTTCGATCCAGTCGGCAGGCATTCGCGCCCGGTACATGATCTTTGCCGACACAAAAAGATTGCGCGAGAAAAATTCTGGAGGCGCCAGTACCTGATTGATAGCCGCACTTCTGCTGTTCGCAGCAAATTCTCCCCACCAAGGGATACGGGCGCATCGCTTGCTGCTCTTGGTCCAGGCAGGTACGGACACTTGGGCTTTTCTGGCGAGCCAGGCCACGCCAGCAGCGGCAATGGCATCCCAGACTGTTCCGGTCAATGGCGGTTCTTCCTGAAGAGGCGTTTCTTTGTCTTGTGCCAAATAAAAGCTGTCCAGCCATTCCCGCCAGAGCCTAGAACGCGTTTCCGTGTCTGTTTCAAGCACAACAGCGCTCAAGGATTTGTTACGATGGTAGGGCTCTGTTTTTCTCTCCACAGATATCCTCAAGTTTTATTATAGTGTCTAAAGCAACTTGTTGTCTTGGATAGAACATATGCACTATCTCAATAATTTGATCGACACTTTTTAAACCTATTTTTTTTACTATGTTTTTTATATCATCTACGTCTTTATAATCCCTCATGGCAACGCACTTCATAGCGAGAATACATTCTAATGAAGGGATTAATACTGTTAATGCATTATTGGCGAAACTTTCAGAGTAAGAATACTCTTCATTTTTTGAAACAAATACTTCTACAGCTCTATTCACCCATCCAATCAATATCAAATCCCATTTTTTCAGCGACTTCAAAGACAAGCAAAGAAAATATATTTTTAGTATGTGCATCTATGATATTTTGTTTGTTAATTTCTATAATCCTGTAGTCAACATCATTAGACATCTCTCTAAAATCAGTCAAAAAAATAAGGGCGCTGCCACCGTAGAGGCAGATTTTGCATTGCAATCCATGTTTATCTAGTAGCTCTCCAAGGTATTCAAGGGCTTTTCTGAGTAATTTTTTGTCAATATTTTGCATAGAAAGATCTGATAAAATGTGAAGAGTGCATTGGTAAGCGGGCATTGCTAACGCCGTGTTGGTACAGCAGAGCAAGGGTTGAAGAGGCTACGCGCTTTAGGGAACGAGTCAATGACTGTTCAGATAGTTGGCAAAATCATTATACGAGGTGCGGCAGGCAAGTTGTGAGGTATTCAGAGCCTTGCGTACATGAGGATAAAAGCCTTCCTGGATGCCCACGTCAAGATCGGCAAGATAATTGTGTACCGTTTTTAAAAACGCTCTAAAGGCACGTTCCTTCAACGGGCTGTCTTTGAAGGGTGGCTCCTCGGCATAGGCCAAAAGGAGGCTCAGTCGTCTTTGCAGCTTGATGATGGCCTCGCGGTCAAGGTTTTCTTGGCTTAACGCAGTCGTGATTTCGCCAAAAAGAGCAAAAATACCTCTTGCGGCGATGATCTGCCGGCGCAAGGGGGACTGTGCCAGAAAGAGATCCTCGGCTGGCAGACTTTCGTGTTCCAGAAGGGAAAAATAGCTTTTCCGGGCAGAGGAAAAACGCTCATAGCTTTTGTTGATTGTAGCAGCCAGACGTTTGCCCTGACGTCCTTCATCCATCAGGCTTGTGTCTTGCACATAGGCTGTTAAGGCCTCATAGTCCTTGAGCATCGCATCAAGTTGGTCGGCCATCTGCGAGACGCAATCAGCCATTTTTTGCCTGTGGTCTGCGGGGAAAAGCGTGTCGGGTGGCAAAAGCCGTTGTATGGAGCTTGCCCGTGCAATCTTGACCTTGGGCAGGAGGGCCAGTTCCCACTCGCCAAGATAGATACGAATGAAGAAAGCGATGCGATCGGCCTGGGCAAACCAGCCTTCGGAAATCACGTTTTCAGCCTCATTGGCAAATTGTAGCACGTTTGAGGCGTGCGTAAGCTGAGCCCTTGGCACATCTGCCACTTCATTTTTGGCAACACGCGCACGAATATCGGCGATGGGATCGTCGCTGTTTTGAGGAGCTGCTTGCGCTGTAAGGAGTTGGGAAGCGGGTTCGACGGCTGGCTTGCTCGGTGCAGAAGCCTCTGTTGGGCCTGGCACATCTTTTGGCTGATCAGTCTGCTGCAGGGCAAAGGCCAAAAGCGCAACAAGGCCAAGGCAAAGCGTTAGTATTTTGAGCAGGTTAGTTCTCTTTGCTGTCTGGAACATGGATGATCCTTGCTGGGCTTTTTTGAGCAGTCTCCACAGACAGAAAAAAACGCCTTACCCATAACTAAGGTCACGAGCGTGTGGCGTTTTTGTGGAAAAAACTCTTTTTTGTAGACCTTCATAGCGATGCCGTTTTTCCGCTAAGGTCAAGCGGGAGACGAAAGATCTTTTGAAGGCGGTAGAACTTACGCCGCCTGCAGGCGAGAGAGATAGGCTGAGAGTTCTGTGAGATCCATGCTCCAGGGATAGTCCCCTCCACGCAGAAGACTGCCCACACCGTAAAAGAGCGTACCGGCATGTTGCGCTGCTTCCAGATCGGTTGTGGCATCGCCGACCATCAGGGTTTGCTTGGGAGCAACCTGTGCCTGGGCTACGATTTTTTGCAGCAGAGCCGCTTTTTCTGGCGGTGAACCAAAAATGCCATCAAAATAGCGGGCAAGGTCGTGTTCGGTCAAAACCTCGCGCTGTTCAGCTTCCGGGGCCCCTGAACAGACGTAAAGCGGTAGGCGTCCGTGCCAAAAGGACAGCACTTCGCGTGCTCCGTTGATTTCGCGGCAATTGGCGAGCTCCTCACGGCAGAAGGTCTTGAACTGATTGCCAAAGTCTTGTGATTCTTGAGGGGTGATCTCACGGCCAAGAATTTCCCGGAAGAACCAGGCAAATTTCTCATAACGACTAACGCCGCCGTGGCTTTGGTGAAAAGCGACAAAGCGCTCTTCGGCCTTTGGGCCATAGGGCCTGGCCAGTCGGGCAAAGGCTTGGGTTTTGGCGGGAACGCTGTCGAGCAGTACCCCGTCGCAGTCAAAGACAAGACATCGTAGGCTCATAAAAACCTCGTTTTACTTGGGCAGGGGCTGTTTGCTAGCAAGATACGTCTCCTGTCTTTGTCCGATCACCTTGGCAGGAACTCCCGCTACAATGGTAAAGGGTGCCACATTGCGCGTAACCACGGCGCCAGCCCCCACAATGGCCCCACGGCCAATGTGCACATCGGCTGTGATCACGCAGTTGGCGCCGATCCAAACGTCTTCGTCAATATGAATAAAACCTGGCGTGTGCCCCTGATCCATAATGGGGATGTCTGTGCGGGCAAAAGCGTGGTTGGCCGCACGCAGAACCGTTCCAGGGCCAATGGCCGTGCAGGCACCAATGAGAATCTCCCCATCATCAGCCGAGACATGCACGAGAGGGGAAAGCGCGACACGCTCGCCAAGTTCCAGGCGCCCGTGATTGGCTGTGAGAAAAACACCGCGTCCCAGGCGCACCTGATTGCCAAGACTGATGGCCGAGCATTGGCTCAGGCAAAGCCCTGTGCCAAAGCGGACACTGCCGCAGGCTTTAAAGAGCAAGCGCCAAGCGCCAAGTCTGAGCAGCATGCCAAGAGGCGTGGGAATCCAGCTGAACAGGGCAATCCAGAGTTCTTCAGCCGCCTTCTGCAGTCGCAGGAAAAATGACAGTTTGCGGGAAATCCCGTTATTCACGCACACCTCCACCATAGCGCTGCATCAGGGGATCTCCGGTCATCAGACGTGAGACACGAGCCAGGTCTTCTGGCGTATCCACACTCCAGGTGCGGAAATTGGTGGGAACCATGCGTACTTTTTCGCCATGCTCGAGAATACGCATCATATCCACTGATTCATAGATCTCAAGAGGACTTTCTTCCATCTCATTGAAGCGCAGCAGATAGTCGCGGCGGAAGGGAATGATGCAAACCTGCTTGCGCATGGGGACTTTATCTGCGCCCTTCTTGCGAGAGGGAATGGGCTCGCGCGAGAAGTAGAGGGCATCGTTGTTGCGGTCCACAACGACTTTGACCTCGTTGGGATCCTCGAATTCCTCAAGAGTTTCCATCTCGGCCATCAGGTTGACCACATTGATCGAGGGATCGTCGAGCATGGGCTTGACCGCGCAGTTAATCATCTCAGGCTGAACCATGGGTTCATCGCCCTGGACCATGACAACAATATCAACGCGTTTTCCCGTATTTTTTTCAATGGTCAGCAACGCTTCGGCCGTACGTGTGGAGCAGCGCACATGCTGATCACTGGTCATGATGCAGGCAAGCCCCGCATCCTGACAGTATTTTTGAATGATTTCATCGCAGGTGGCGACATAGGTCTGGCTGAGCAAATCACTCATCGCCGTGCGAAAAGCCACATGGCCAACCATGGGCACATTGTGGATGAGAGCCAGAGGTTTGCCCGGATAGCGGCTTGATCCCATACGGGCGGGAATAATGGCGATAATATTCATGAGCATCCTCGCTGATGATATGTCTCGGCTTAGGCTGAGATTTCGGTGGGTTTAATCGTCTGTGGGCAGAAGATAGCCGCCTTCCTGGGAAAGCTCAGGGTGCAGAACGCGGTGTTCTTCTTCCATCACCCGCAAAATCCCCTGGCCCAAATCAACGGTCAGAGGCGGCACAAGCTTTCTGCCGATGCGGGGCATGAAGGCGTAGGGGGTGATCTGATAATGGCCGCTATTGGGATCGTTTTGGAAGCAAATCTCCAATTTTTTGCCGAGCATTTCTTCAATCATCTTGAAGAGATCACCGACACGCATGGGCTGATTGCCGGAGATGATGATGTTTTGATTCTCGTACTGCGGATCAAGGATTTCAAGGGTCGCTGAGCTGGCATCGTCCACGTGTACGTATTCCCGCAATGCCGTAGGCGGGCCATAGTAGGTGATGGTGCCGGTGGTCAGGGCCTCGTGCACAAAGCGGTGGATGGCGTTGCGATTGTCCGCTCGTGGACCATAGAGAGATCCATAGCGCAGGATGGTATAGGGCAGCCCGTGCATACTCTGATAATTCTCAATGTAGATTTCACAGGCCTGTTTGCTGCAGCGGTAGAAGCCGCCTGATTTGCCGTAGACATAGAGTGACGAGGCAAAAACGTAGCGCTTCACTTTTTCTTTGCGGCAGGCTTCCAGGACCATGACATTGCCCAAGACATTGATGCGGGCAGTATCTACTGGGCGGGCATTGGCCTCGCCGATATCGGCAATACCGGCATAGTTGAAGACGAAATCCGCTCCACTGACAGCGCCATTGACCACCTCTTCATCGAGAATATTGCCAGTGATCATGGTCTGCTCTGGCCTTAACCAGGGTGAAGGATGCAGGTCGACAATAGTTACCTTGTGGCCGGCTTGCGTCAGCTTGTCACAGATGTGCGAGCCGAGAAAGCCTGAGCCGCCGAAGACTGTGATGTTCAAGATAGATCCTCCCAATAGCGCAGGAAATTCGCTGAGGCCATTAGACTTTTGGCCTTTCGGCGCTTTTCCAGAGAAAAACCGAGTCTATGCCATAGGCAATGAAACGGGCTCCCTTGGCGATTTCGTCGGAAAGCTCTGTGGGATTGGGCTGGACGATGTGCAGTCCCATGGGCACATTGCGTTTCTGGCAGGCTTTGCGGATGCGAGCCATGACCTCCTTGAAGTCGGGATGGTCAAATTGTCCGGTCAATCCCATGCTGCCTGAGAGGTCATAGGGTCCGACCATGATGGCGTCAAGTCTCGGATGGGCAAGAATGGCATCGAGCTGATCCAAGGCTCTGACATGCTCAATTTGCGCCACAATGAAAATTTCCGGTGTGATTTTGGAACGGTAACTGTCAAATTCCTTGCCGAAGCAGTTGGCTCGACAGTAGCCAACGCCACGGTATTCACGGGCTGGCTGCCTGGCATCGCGCCACGAATCCTGTCCTGGATAGGTCGCAAGATCAATGGCTTCTCGCAGCTGCTCGCCGCTTTCGATCATGGGAAAGATCAGGCCGTGCGCCCCGGCTTCTAACGCCGCCTTGATACGGGTTTTTTCAGCCATTGGCAGACGCGCAAAAGGAACGGCGCCGCCAACTTCAATGGCTCTGAAGATATCTGGTAGAATACTTGGCCCGAAAGAACCGTGTTCCATGTCACAGGCTACCCAGTCGTAGCCTGCTTTAGCCATGAGCTCAGCAACGTCGGCCGAAGGAATTTGCAGCCAAGTGCCGACAGTGGCTTTGCCCTTGGCCATTTCATCGCGAATATCGTGTATTGTCATGGCGTTTGTGGCGATCTTGACAAAAAACCAAGATGCGCCTGCCTCCTTTAGGATTTTTGAAGTCCATTGAGCACGTTTTCAGATGAGGAATTGTTGTCATGCAAGTTTGGCGGCATGGAGTCTAAGGCAAAGCAGGAGAGCTTTGACACTTTGGACAGGCGCTGAGCAGCGGGCCTGTCGGATACGGCTGGCCTGAAGGGAAAATCTTCTGTTTTCTTGAAGGCAGCCGGACTTTTTGCCTCTCACGATGGCTGTCAAGCTATCCCAAAAGGCCACAAAAGACAACAAAGTATCAGGCAATGTCGATACCATCAGAACTATGCCAATTTTCTTGCTTTCTCAGCAAAATATCTTTTTAGGATTTTACACGTATTGAGTCTTTGTGGGCTGGCATAAGAAAAATAGCATGTATGAGTATCGGGACAAACGATTACGAAAAAGTCATTGTGGCAATTAGAGGATAGTTTGAGAGGCAAGGAGCTTGCAAAACATGTTGTATGGAGGTGGATAGCAATGGAGATGGTAAGCCGATGTGTTCTTTGGCAAAGCGCCGAAAGAACCTTACAAAAAAGAGAGCGCAGACAGTGGCGTTTGCTTCGACTACTGAGCGTTTTGGCAAGCAAGAGAGATGTCATACCCTTCAATCGTGAGATTGGGGAGCGTCGGTTTTCTGTGTGTATGCCTGGCCAAGGCAGCATCTTTTTCTGAAAAGTGCGGTAAGAGCGCTTGCTTTTGCACATAGAACTCAGCATAGGGCCACCAAACAGCGCGCAATCCCATTGCATGCAGGCGCAGGCAAAAATCTTCTGCTGCCCCTTCGTTCAGGCTTGTGTCAAAACCCTTGGCCTTGTTCCAGGTCTCACGGCGAGTAAAAAGGCAGAGTGCGTCAAGGGCATCCACACTGTGCGCAAGTCTATTGTTGCCAAGGTAGCCCGCTGCGTTATGCGGCAGACCGTGAAAGAGTGGCCGCAGCAAGCCTTCTGCGTCGATATAATAGCCTGCGTGCAGGGTCGACTGCTTGGGTGTGATGAGTTTGCCTGCCACGGCTCCGACCTCTTCTCGGCAAAGGGCTGATACCAGTTCTTCGAGCCAGCCTTCTGAGAGGGGGATCAGGCTGGCATTCAGAAAACCAAAAATTTGGCCTGTGGCTTCTGTTGCGCCAAGGGTCAGACGTTCGGCAGAGGTCGTGTTTGCGGCAAGCGGCAGCAAACGCAGCCGCTTTTCCTGGTGAGCCGCTCGTTTGGTCTGGGCACGCAAGGCATAGGGAGCACTTGCGTCATAGAGGATAAGGAGTTCACAATTTTGGTAGGCGGTTTTTGTCGTCAGAGCGTGGACATAGGCCTCAAGAAGCGCCAGTTGCCGCACATCACTCAGCGTGTCGATGAGCAGACTGACGCGAGGAAGGGATTTGGGCAGGGCAAAATGCGCACGTAGAGAGGATGTTTGAGGCAGAATGGAGGCTTTTGCTCCTTTTTCTGTACGATCGAGATACGCCTGGAGGACTTGGCAGGCGCTTTCTGTATGTCTTTTTAATGCTTGACCCGAATATTCTGTGCTATGCTTATGGTAGAGCGGATAGGGAAGATGCAGAAAACGCGATGGGGGCTGACCTTGGGTAAATCTGAGCAAGAGGTCGTATGCCAACACCGCGTCTTCATCCTTTCGGAAGCCCCCGATTGCTCGCAAGCGATTTGACGCAAAAAAACAAAAGGGAACGGCAAGACTGCCGGCAAGCAGTGCTTCTTGATCCCACTGGCTTTTGAAGAAGCGCGGGTTACGCAGCGCGCCATGGTTATCAATAGTGTCGTTATCAGCATAGAGCAAAAGCGCATCTGGCTGGTTCATCAGGACATCGCTGAAACGGGAAAGCGCATCCTGATCCAATCGATCTCTGTGATCATAAAGACCAACCCAGGCCTGCTCTGCCATTTGCAGTGCTTTGTTGGCACAGGCCGAAAGACCCTTGTCTTGATTGAGCCAAAAAACGTGAATACGCGCATCACGCGTTTTGTATTTTTCCACAAGTGCCCGGATCGGGGTGGATACAGAATTGTCCCCTACCACGCACAGTTCCCAGCGTGGACAGTCCTGGGCAAGGAGAGAGGCAAGGGCTTCTTTGAGTTGTTCAGGATCTGGATTGACGAGGGGCATGAGCAGGGAAAAGGTCGGTCCCTCAAAAGAGTCTGATCTTGGAAGCCCCTTACGTCTTGGCTGGCCTACATTATGGCGCCAGAGTGTGTAGACCCACTCACTTTCAGGTGGCAATGGCCGCCAGTTCTTGGCGAGTTGCCAGAATTTTTCCAGAAAGGGTTCATAACAAGTTTTTTGAAAGGTCTTTTCTTGCGTGAGCCAGCGGGCGTACTCAGAGACAAAATCCTCCATGCCAAGGATTTGTTTCCATTGGCTCAAGCGTTCTCTGGCGCTTGCAAGATATTCCTCCCATGGCTTGCAGAACGCGACAAGATCAGAAAGAGCATTTGCTGCAGAATCCTTGTCATGCTGTGCGCAGGCATCTTGGTAGAGGCTGAGGGCAAGATCAGGTGTGTAGGAGATTTTGGCAAGTAAGGCCCGCAGTCTGGCTTGCTCTTCTTGGGATTGGCTTAGCGCTATCAGCCGCTGCCAACCTTTTTCCCAGAATGGATTGCTGACAAGCAGATCGCGAAGCTCTTCGAAGCTTGCTTGCTCTGCTTTTTTTTCAAGGGAAAGCAGCTTCTCATGGGGGAACTCGCATTTCCAAGGGCTGAGCAGCGGGCTGACATGAAGCGTTAGATCGTCATTTTTACAGTGAATGTTCCAGTCTGGCGAAAGCAGATGTTGTGTATGGGCTCTGTAGTAGTTGGAATTTTCCAGATCATGGGCGTGTCGCCCCCGTGTCTGGCTTGTGTAGTGAATGGCGCGACAATGGGGATTGACGGTCATCCGGAAGCCTTTGTTGAAAAGGCGGGCGCAAAGATCAACATCTTCAAAGCCATTGACGTAGTGTTCGTCAAACATGCCGATTTCCAGAAAAAGCGTTCGCGGCATCAGCAGAAAGGCGGCCGTGATGCACTGAAAAAAACGTCTTTTGCTGGCAAGTGCTGATGCTGCCGGAATCCCCTCGTAAAGATGACCAAGCCTGCGTGTGGGATCGACGAAAATCCCCAGATGCTGCACGGTGTGCCCAAAAGGTTCCTGGGCAGGGTAGAGCAGCACAGGACCCGTGGCGGCAATGTCCGTATAGTGGCTAAAATCAGCAAGGAGCGGCTCATACCAGCCGGGCAAAAGTTCAATATCGTTGTTCAGAAAGAGCAGGTACTCGCCGCAGGCCAGACGTGCGCCGAGGTTGGAGGCTGGGCCGAAATTGATATTTTGGGGACAACGTTTGTACTTGAATGCTTCTCCAAAAAGTTTGCTTCCGAGTCTTTGGCATTCTTGCTCTGTGTCATCACTTGAGGCATTGTCGATAACGATGATTTCAACCGCTTTCCCTTGGGTTGTGTCTGCCAGCGTCTCAAGGCACTTTTTTGTGAAATGCCATTGATTATACACTGGTATAATGACAGATGCTTCAAATAATGGTACACTAGACATTGCTCTCCTCAGTCTTAAACAGCATAGTAAAAGTTTTCATATCTTTGAAAGCTAGTAATTTTCACTAAAATTGTATAAAATATATAAGTCTTGCACAGTCAAAAGCTATATGGTGCTCAATATAAAAATTTACCAGGCTAAGAATTGATAAACCTGTGAATCTGAGAGTTTTTCTGTCATGTTTCTCGTTTGCTATTTTGCTTGTCAGAGTGGAGTTTATGGCTTGGTTTACAACGGTAGCAGAACAAAAAGATGGGCTGAGGGCAGTGGGACTTGTAATTACTTTTGATATTTTGGCGTACAGTAAAGCATAGAAAAACTCTGGCATGGATGCTGTTCAAGCGGAAGCTCTTGCTGAAGCTCAGAAAGTGGCTATGGCTGAGATGGTTCACGCCAAAGATCTTGCTACACAAACAGATATAGTGCGTCTAGAAGCTAACATTGTAAAATACAAACATGAGACTGTTAGGTGGCTGATGGGCCTGTTTATGGTGCAAATGGCTCTTATCATCGCCGTGTTGGCCTATCTGAAGTAGCTATGACTACAACTTTCCCAATGAGTTGTACTATACGTCACCGCCGGTCGGCCGCTTTGGCGGTCTTCCTCTTTTTTTAGGTGGATTTTTTGGTAAAAGATCAAGTTTTTGCAATATATCAAGTTGCGATGGATTCGTTTTTACGA
>JAILPJ010000096.1 GCA_024699605.1 Desulfovibrio sp.
GCGTAAAGTTGAAATTCGTTTTCAACTTAGCGTCAAAAAGTTGAGTTTTGAGAATAATGCTCAAAATCACCTTCCTGTGAAAAGGTGTGGCGCAAGAATCTCCAGTAAAATCAGGTAGTTAGCGCTTTTCAGGGTCGACTATTTACTTAATCAGCGGTAAAAAGAGCAATAAGAAGGGAGGCGGCGTTTCCTCTTCACACTGTTTTCCCATAAGTAGCGTTGAGGGCACGCTGAATTGATTTGATGAACACGCCAAGTTCTTCCCCTGAAAATTCGCCAAGTCTGCCAGTGCTGCATGAGGAACAGTCGCTTTCGCTCGAGCAGCGTATTGCAGAGCTGCTTGCAGCCAATACTGCTGTGGTACTGCTCACGATTGTGTCGACTCAAGGGCATGTGGCAAGAAAAGTTGGTACTCGAGCTTTGTGTACACAACAGGGCTTTGACGGTAGCTTAGGCGGGGGACTTTTCGAGCGGCGAGTGCAGGAAGAAGCTCAGCGCTGTCTTGAGACCGGTGAAAGCTGTCTTTTTTCCTATACCGGAGCTGATGACGCTGGTCGCGGTGAGCGCCATGTGCTTTGCGAATATCTTTCACCTGCTTGTCAATCGCTCTTTTCTTTTGCTGCAGATCTGAAGGTCGAAAGTGGTCGAGGGGCATGGATGGTGGACATCACTCAGCCTGCACGTCCCCTGCGTTCACTTGTTCTTTCAACGCCTCCTTCCCCACTTCCGCAAGATTGGCAGGAATTACTCTTCGCGGGAATGGTTCGTGCCGATGCCCTGCTCAGTACAAAAATTCTTCAAAAAAATGGCGGCAAAGCCTTTCTGCAAAAAGACAAGGACACGGAATGCTATTTTGAACCCATTGCCATTGCGCCGGTTCTTCTTATTTGTGGCACAAACGCTGAGGCCAGGGCAACGGCGGCACTGGCCTCGCAATGCGCCTTTACCATTGATGTAGTCGATGATCAGCCGCAATTTTTAAGCAAGGAGTATTTTCCTTCAGCACGCACGTTGCGCCATCTGCCTGGGATGGACGGTCTCCTTTCAGCCATGAACGTTTCCCACGAGCATTATGTGGTGATTATGACCGAAAATTATCATCTTGATCGCTTGATTCTCAAGCAGCTTCTTTCCAGTCGAGCGGCTTATATTGGCATGCAGGGAGGTCGGCAAAAACGAGTGGAGATTTTCGCTGAAATGCGTGCCTTGGGTATCCCTTCTACCGAGCTGGCCTGCGTGCGCTGTCCTGTGGGACTGAGTATCGGTGCTGAGACACCTCACGAAACGGCTGTGTCCATTGTTGCAGAACTGTTAGCTGCAAGGGCGGGAACACTCAAGCATTTCAGAAGTCTTGAAAAATAAGGCTATTGCGGTAATGTATGCAGTCTTGCCTTTTTCTCATATATTATTTAAAATAACTATTCTTTCCATCCTCCTCTTATCTAAAGGCATCTCCTCAGTTCGTATGCGCTGTGGATAGAACGTTTGAGCATACCATCGACCATTTTTTTACGCTTTGGCTCGCTTGGCCTTTAGCTTGCCAAAAATCGTGATGGGCGGCCCCCCATGAGGTACGGGTTTGAACATACGAGGTAAAAAAATGTCCCACATTCTGCCGGAGAAGCTGTGGCGCAGTGCTCTAGTAAGCACCTGACTGAAGCGCAATGCCAGCTGTCCTTTCCCGTGAGCAGAACTCTGTTTGATCAAACACAGAGTCAATGATTCTTACGACTAACACACCTTTTTGCTGAGAACAGTTCAGGCTGATTGGTAGGCCCCTAAACCACTTGGAGGCAGCGTTTGCTTTTGTCCGCTGGCAAAGGCTAACTGCGCTGAAAAATACATGAATTATCGTTTCCTTACATTCCTTTCGTTGTTGCCTCTGCTCCTTTTATCAGCGTGTCAAGAAGAAAAAAAAGCCAAACCCATGGCCATGGTGCCACCAGTTGCCGTGTATGAGGTCAAAGTCGAGGATGTGCCTTGGCCCTCAGAGTTTCAAGCTCAGGCTTCAGGGTCGCGTGCTGTGGAGGTCAGAGCAAGGGTTCAGGCGATTATTCAGAAGCGTATGTATGAAGAAGGGGATTACGTCAAGGAAGGTCAGCAGCTTTTTCAACTTGAACGGGATCAGTACGAAGCACAGATGCAGCAAGCACTTGCCCAGTACAATAATGCCGAGCGAGAGTGGAAACGTATACGACCGCTCTATGAAAAAAATGCAGTCTCCCAGAAGGAACGAGATAATGCCTTGGCTGCCTATGATACGGCCCGTGCGGCCTTACGCTCAGCGAAGATCAATCTCAACTACTGTCAAGTGATTTCTCCGGTTTCTGGCTACAGCAGCAAGGAAAACTATACGGAAGGAAACCTCGTCAGCAATAATTCTCTGTTGACTTACGTCAATCAGACCAACCCCATGTATATTGATTTCTCTATTGCAGCCCCGGAACGTATGCGGCGTCAGCAACTGCAGGCAAGTGGCCGTCTTACATTTCCCAAAGACGGCAAATATACAGCGCGTTTGCGCTTACTTGATGGCAGTATGTATCAGGGCAAGGGTGAGATTTCTTTTATAGATAGCCAGGTTCAGGCCACAACTGGCGTAATCAAGGCCCGTGCCGTTTTTGACAATGATAAGGGCGCCATCATGCCTGGACAGTATGTACGTCTTTATATGGACGGTGACATTCTGAATAAGGCGATTCTCATTCCCCAGAAATGCGTGACCATTACCCAGAAGGGGGCTGTGGTCCTGGGCGTGGACAAGGAGAATACCGTTTACACGTTACCCGTTGTCATCAGTGAAAGTATTGGCCAGTATTATCTGGTAGACGCTGGCCTCAAAGGGGGAGAGCGTATCATTAGTGAAGGATTGATCAAGGCTCGCCCTGGCTCTAAAGTTACCATAACTCCCACCCTGGCTGAGCAGCAGAAAGCGAAGGCTGCACAGGAAGCGAAAAAAGCCGCTGAGTCCAAAGAAAAGAAGTAGGTGAAGAAAAATGGCTGCTTCTGCAAAGCCCAATATTTTTCTCCGCCGACCTGTTCTTTCGGCGGTCATTTCCATCCTCATCACCCTTGTTGGCGCCTTGGCTCTGAAAGCCCTGCCTATTGCCCAGTACCCTGATCTCGTGCCCCCGACTATTAATGTTCAGGCCTTTTATCCTGGTGCTTCGGCTGAGACCATCGCTTCAACAGTACTTGCTCCCCTTGAAGTGAATATTAATGGTGTGGAGGGCATGCTTTACATGGCCTCCACGGCATCGTCGGGAGCCGGCGTGGGTATGCTCAATGTGTATTTTTCCCTTGACACAAACCCCGATATGGCGCTCGTCAATGTCAACAATAAAGTCAATCTCGCTCAGACGCTTTTGCCTGAAACCGTGCGACGTCAGGGGATCAGTGTTGTCAAGCGATCCCCTTCCATGCTGCAGGTTTTCGCCTTTCTTTCGCCTGATGGTCGTTACAACGAGGTCTTCATCCACAACTGGATGAACGTCAATGTGGTCGATGAACTCAAGCGTGTCCCAGGTGTGGGTGACTGCTCCGTTTTTGGTCAGCAGGACTATTCCATGCGTATTTGGCTCTATCCGGACAAGCTTGCCAAATATGGTCTGACCCCATCTGATATCGCTGTAGCCATCAATGAGCAGAGTACACAGTTCGCGCCTGGCCGATTGGGAGATAGACCATATGTTTCAGGAACCGATCTTTCATGGCAGATCGATACACTGGGGCGACTCCTAACCCCTGAACAATTTGGCAATATCATTATCCGTACAGGCGCAGACAGTGCCATGCTGCGCTTAAAAGACGTAGCGCGGGTTGAGCTTGGTGGTAAAGATTATGCGGTAACTTCTTCCTATACTGGTGCTGTGGCACGTATGGGGGCTGTCTACCTCTTGCCTGGAGCAAACGCCATTGAAACCGGTAACCGTGTTACCAAAAGACTCGAAGAAATTTGTGAGAATCTTCCCGACGGACTTGAATATAGACTCGTAGTCGACACAAACGATTTCGTGATGGAATCCATCAAAGAGGTGCTCCACACGCTCTTGGAGGCCATGATCCTTGTTTTTATTGTGGTCTTTGTCTTTTTGCAAAACTGGCGGGCAACACTTATCCCCTGTATCGCGGTTCCTGTGTCCATTATTGGAACCTTTGCCGGTATGTATGCTCTGGGCTACTCCATCAACACCCTCACGCTCTTCGGATTGGTTTTAGCCATTGGTATTGTCGTAGATGATGCTATTGTGGTTCTGGAAAATGTTGAGCGGATTATGAGTACAGAGCATTTGCCTCCCAAAGAAGCCACAGCAAAAGCCATGAACGAGGTGACAGCCCCGGTTATCGCAATTGTACTGGTTCTTTGTGCGGTTTTTGTGCCTGTTTCTTTCATGGGCGGTCTTGCCGGTCAGATGTACAAGCAGTTTGCCATCACCATTTCTGTTTCGGTGGTGCTGAGCGGAATTGTCGCACTTACCCTTACTCCCTCGCTTTGCATGCTGCTTTTGAAGACGCATGAACACGATTATGTGCCTTCCAGACCCTTTATGCTTTTCAACTACTTTTTTACGAAAGTCACCCACAGTTATCTGCAGGCCGTACGCTTTATCAAGAATTCGCCTTTCCGCTCCATGCTTGTCTTTTTTGTTATGCTTGCGACGCTTGTCTGGCTCAACAAAGAAATCCCCACAGGGCTTGTTCCCAATGAGGATCAGGGCTACACTTTGGGTATGGCGATTTTGCCCGATGGAGCCTCCCTTGAACGCACTCAGCAAGTGGACAAGGTGATCACTGATTACGCTATGAAGTTACCTGGGGTACAAGCGACTTCGTGTATTAACGGCCTTGATATCACAACTATTTCCATAAAAAGCAATTACGCGACGTTTTTTACTTCCCTCAAGCCTTGGGATCAGCGTAAAGATCCGGAGCAGGCGGACACGGCCATTACCCAGAAAACCATGGCTCTGAATATGATGCAGCCAGAAGCCGTGATCTTGAGCTTTTCACCGCCTCCCATACAGGGTATGAGTACCACAGGTGGTTTTGAGGGCTATGTGCAGATGCGAGGCGACGGCACCCTTTACGATCTAGAGGACATGGCCAATAGATTAGTGATGGAAGCGACCTCGCGAAATGCCGATGGTAGCCCCAAATATCCAGCCATTGGCTTGGTTCGCAATCTTTTCTCGACCACGGCACCGCAGCTTTTTGCCAATCTTGACCGCGAACGCTGCAAAGATATGGGGATTCCCATCTCTGAAGTTTTTTCGGCCATGGGAGCGACCTTCGGCCAAACCTATGTCAATGATTTCAACTACTTAGGGCGTACTTTCCAGGTGCGTTTGCAGGCTGATCCCAGTTTTCGCATGCTCACTGACTCTCTGCATGACATCTTCGTCAGAACCCAGAAGGGTGAAATGGTGCCTCTGACAGCTGTCATGACGTTGGAACGGCGAACAGCGCCGCAGGTTGTTGAACGCTATAATGCCTTTCCCGCAGCTCATATCATGGGAACGCCCAGCCCAGGCTATTCTTCCGGTGAAGCGCTCAAGCAGATGGAAGAGGCAGCCAAAGCCACACTCACGCAAAACTATTTGCTCGGCTGGGTTGGATCGTCATTACAGGAGAAATTGGCTTCGGCTGATACCACTATTATTTTTGTTCTGGCATTGATCATGGTCTTTTTGATTCTGGCGGCTCAGTATGAATCTTGGACCTTACCGCTTGCGGTTTTGACCGCAGTCCCCTTTGGTGTCTTTGGCGCTCTTTGTGCCACTTGGCTCAGAGACCTTGCCAACGATGTCTATTTTCAGGTGGCTTTGGTCACACTTATTGGTCTCGCCTCCAAAAACGCCATTCTTATTGTAGAATTTGCCGTGGAGTCGTGGCGAGGTGGAAGAAGTCTTGATGTAGCGGCCATGCATGCCTCTCGTCTGAGATTTCGACCCATTGTCATGACGAGTCTGGCTTTTATTTTGGGCGTTGTGCCTTTGGCGCTTAGTTCAGGCGCAGGCGCCAACAGCCGTCATGCCATTGGCACAGCGGTTATCGGTGGAATGCTGGCCGCAACCTGTATTGCCACTCTTTTTGTGCCTTTCTTTTTTAAATCAATTATGAACTTGTCTCTCAAATTGCAGGGGAAAACCGATCCTAATGCCGGGAATTCTCAGTATGACGAGGATTCGGAGGAAGTATGACCGTAATTGTTCGAAAACTACTCGTTCTGCTGATTCTTTGCAGTTTTGCGAGTGCCTGCTCCTTAGCACCAAAGTATGAACAACCACAGTTCGACATGCCAAAAAGTTGGCGTAAGGTTGATATGGGGTCGGCTCCGCTGAACACTGATTGGTGGACCCGCTTTGGCGATCCCGTGCTGACAGCGTTGATTGAGGAAGCACTCTCGAAAAATCAGGATCTTGCAGCTTCTATGGCCAAGATTCGGTCCGCAGCCGCTCAGGCCGGAACATCAAGTGCTGCACTGTTTCCTGACGTAACGGCAAAGGGACAGGCTCAGGGACAGCTGGCTTCCAATCGTAAGGCAAATACCAACTACGATTCTCCGACGATGAGCCAGGAATACACAAGTTATCAAGGCACCCTGAACGCAAGTTGGGAACTCGACTTCTGGGGTAAGAATCGCGATACAAACGCCATGATGAATGATATCCTCATGAATACGGTGATCAGTCATGAGGCACTCAGACTTTCGGTGGCATCCCAGACAGCGCAGACGTATTTTGCCTTGTTGGCGTACGATATGCAGCTTGAGACGGCTCGACGGACTCTGAAGACGCGTGAAGAAGGTCTTGCCATCTATACCAGCCGTTATGAGCAAGGCGATATCACTGAACTCGATTGGCAAAGAGCGCGAGCTACCGTGGAAACAGCACGAGCCCAATTGCATCAAAGTACCGTTGCGGTGGATGGTGCTGAGGCAGCTCTTGCCGTTCTCTTGGGTAGATCACCACGTGATATTATTGAACGATCCATGGAACGAGGAAAAAGCATTCGCCATTTGCCAGCACCACCAGTTTTACCTGAAGGATTACCCTCAGAGCTGCTTTTGCGTCGACCTGACATCAGAGCTTCGGAATTTCTCATTATGGCCAGCAATGCCAGTATTGGCGTTGCCAGAGCGCAGTTTTTCCCGAGTATCAGTTTAACCGGGATGCTCGGAACGATGAGTGCATCTGTTGTCAATCTTTTTTCAGGACCTGCCGGTGCCTGGAATTATGGTGTTTCAGGGAGTGTGCCCATCCTCGACTGGGGAAAAAACTGGTATAATCTGAAAGATGCTGAAGCGCAGAAAGAGCAGGCCATTGCGAATTATTACTCTACGGTGCAGTCGGCTTTTAAGGATATCCGCACAGCATTGACAAACCAACGTGAGGCCGACCATATTGTCAAGAGTATGCAACGTCAGGTTGATAGCCTGCGTCGGGCAGTCGAAATTGCTCAACTTCAGTATGATAACGGCTATTCTGATTACCTCACAGTGCTCGATGCTGAACGGGAACTTTTTAGCGCTGAACTGAATTTGGCTCAGGCTTTGCAAAATCGTCTGAATTCTGTCGTTAGTGTTTGCCAGGCCTTAGGTGGCGGTTGGGCGGATAAAGGAGCACGGCCTTCTTTCCCGATTATCGATACTGATCACCTGGTGGAAACAGAGACAGGGCAGAGAATTCAAAAAAAGTAAACGCGTACTTCTCTATGCGATACTGACTGGAGAATTCGCCAGACACTTGTTTTTTCGTCTATGAAGAAATGCTTCGCTAGCCTTATTGTCTGTCTTGCAATTGCCTTGATTTACGGGAATGCTTTTTGTGATACGTCAGCACAAAAACATTCACGGCAGGTGCGACCTTCAGCTGCGCCTTCGTGGTTTTCCGATCAAGCAATACGCAGGCATAAAACGCAGCGCTCGGTAATACTCGGCAGTCAGATGCAGCAAAATGCCATCTTAAGTCCACAGAGTCCTAAGAAACCCCAAGAAGCCCCTAAAAAAGAAGAGCGTACTTCCACTCCAGGAGATGTTCGTTTTTCCTACGACAATGAAAAGCGTAATTGGAGTGCGCGTCCTTTAAATCAAGGGCCTAGGGGGAGTGATGAGGCTCTTGGGCTTCATCAAGAACATCGTTTGCGGGCCTTTACCAGCCTTGAAGAGGATCAGGATCTCGATATTAGTGTCGGCCCGGAGCTGATACTAAAAGATCAGAAGCATAATGCGACGGTCAACTCTTCCGAACAGCCTGATTCAGAGCTTGGGGTCGGTATGCGTTTTACCTATGACTTTTAGGCAGCATCCGAAGAAAGATCTTCTTTTAACAGAGATTTCCTTGACAGCTGTTCATTAAAAGAGCTACAAAGTTCGCCACGGGATGTTAACTCAGTAGGTAGAGTAACTGCCTTTTAAGCAGTGAGTCGCAGGTTCGATCCCCGCACATCCCACCAAATATTTCAAGGGTTTACGGAAAATCTTCCGTAAACCCTTTTTCTTTTTCCCGATGGTATCCTGAAAGCAGGATAATATCAACTAGTTAAGTGAATTTTTAGCCAAATCCCATTGTTGAGCTTGACATTTTCTCTAGTTTTCTTTAAAAAATTGCCCACTAGCTAATTTTCTAGCATGGGGGCGGCGAAATGGCCAGGCCAGTCACGAACAAAATCAGAGAGTATGTTGTCAAGGTTAAGAAAAA
>JAILPJ010000106.1 GCA_024699605.1 Desulfovibrio sp.
ATCAACCATAAAAAAGGCCAGTAGAGAGCAGCCCATAAACCACAACCAATGCAGGTGCTTACCCAACATTTACAATCTATTTGAATATTATCAATAATTTTAAACATTATTTTATTTATTTGAAGTATATTACATACACTCAATCTATGGATTAAATTTTCTATATTATTCATTTCAAATTATTTTCTCCAAAAAAACCTTTTGCTATTTATATTTTTAGGCTAATTTTACTACTTTCCAATTAATATTCATCATATTATCAAGGCTGTGCATCAATTTTGGGAGATTTTATTCCGTACTCAGAGAAAACACTGTCCGAATTCGTTAGAAACATATTTGTCCCTGACACTTCAACCTCAAACCGCTGTCTTCGATAACAGCCGATTCCTTGCGTACCGTGACTCAGGCTACGATTCCTGACTGCTTACCCGCGCGCCGGCCTCGGCCCTGTCTCTCCTCCTTCGGTTCCGACACCCATGCCATTTAGCGGGTCACACGGCGTGCCGTCCTCAATCTCATTGAATCGAAGCGTCTCACACGGGTATTTCAGCAAAAATAAATGCCGACCCATTAGATTCAAGCGCTGATTCGTTTTACCATTCACGCATGGAAACCGATCAGCTCATCAAAAACGCTGTGCAGTCAGCTTTTGGGGAAATGCTCAGGAGTGTCGGAGGTGAAACAGTCCGGCAACACCTTGAGAAAGCCGCGAAACTGGAAGCGCTGCGCAAGCGGCCTCTTCTTTCGCCTGAGGAGGTCTCCCTGTTGTACGGCATCCCCGTTTCAACACTGTCCACCTGGCGTTCCAGGGACAAAGGCCCAAATTACACAAAACTTGAGGGCTCGGTGTTCTACACCGCAAAGCAATTGGAAAAATGGATCGAAGCCAACGAGATCACTGTTCGGAGATAGCGCCAACACATCTTTTTCCACCCATCGGAAAATCATTTTGTTGAATGCAGATCAGACGGCTGACATATGACGGTTACTTGCGTGACATTGCCAGCAGTCCAAAGAAGCAGAGCCCAACCGATTATCGCGGTCAGGCTCTGCGTTTTCAGGCTAATTTGTCAATCTGGCTAATGTTTCCTGGACAGGCGTGACTGAATTGCACAAATTTCCTCCAGCGGAACCTTAGTGGAGAGAGAGATTTGTTCAGGGGTTTGGCCGGAGTTGAGCATATTAAAGGAGAAGCATTGCCCGTTCTTCGTTGCGGCCTTCATTACGGCCTTGATTCAGTCCTTCACTGAGGCCTTCATTACGGCCTTGATTGAATCCTTCATTACGGCCTTGAGCAAACCACGTTCCCTTTTCCTTCTCAATATACATCTGCATATCCATGGCAAGCGACATGTAAATCTCCTTCTCTTTTCCGTCAGCCTTAACCCGGTCAACAGACGCGGCCAACTCCGAAGCAAAGCCGCCTGAGGCCTTGCTTCGTCCTCACATATTCAAGGAAGCCGCGAATGTCGGGGCTTTCCTCACAGCGCTTCTTCACGCGGCACTATAGCAAGCTTGTAGCCCATCGGAGTAAGCAACTTAAAAAGCGTATCTATTTGTGGCGTAACTTTCATTTTCTCCAATCGTGCGACAGCAGATTGCTTAAGACCTGCCGCTTCCGCAAGCTGTCCTTGTGTTAACCCTTTTGTCTCACGTACTTCAATCAGTTTACCAATCAATTCAACTTCAAATTCGATTCTCGCACGTTCAGCTGGTGATACGTTATTGTCGTCATTATAGAAATCTCGAAAGCTTGTGCTTGACATATCAACTTTTCCTCTCTAGAAAATCTTTCATATTTCTGGTCGCCTGCTCAATTTCTTTAACTGGTATTTTCTTCGTCTTTTTTATGAAATGGTGTAATAATATGAATTTATTATTACACCAATAGAAAAAAAGAATTCTATGAGCTAATGGTCGCAATTCCCATAGATTACCATCCAGATGCTTTACCTGTGGTTCACCAATCCGCGTCCCATAAGTTTCTAACGCTCGTATATATGTAAGAATTTTCTGATATTGAATACGGGCGTCTTTACTCGTCCCTGCTTTATCTCGAAGTTCAATCAAGACCTCTTTCACAGGCTGTGAGCCGTTTTTATCTTCATAAAACTCAACTTGATACATCGACGCATCCTTTGCTCTCCTTATTTATAACAAATATGTTATTATTGTCAAGCAATAAACGCACACACAAGCAAGAAATCCACCTCAATTCCCGATTTTCTGTTTTTGCCATTTCTGCTCGTCCTTGGCCGGTAGTATCATTTACGGAAATTTCACCTCTTATGCATACCCGACTCATGCAAGCGTCATTGATGACAACAACCGTGCCGCTTCTGCCCCTTGGTCGGGAGCCAAGTGCGCATAGCGCTGGGTCATGATGATTGACTTGTGGCCCATAAGCCGCTGCACCGTGTAGAGAGGAACACCAGCCTGCACCAGCCACGAGGCGTAGGTATGCCGCAACGTATGAAACACAACCTTGTCGCGGGGGTCAGTTATGCCCTCATTGAGTTTGGTATCGCGGAGGATCATACGGAATCCAGGACTGATTTGATGATGCGGCGTGTTTTGCGTCCCTGCCTTGGGAAAAACCAAACGCCCCGCCTGACCGCCAGTTTCGCTCCGATGCTCCGCAAGCATGGCCTTGACCTGCTCAGGCATATGCACGACACGGTTCATTGCGTTCTTTGAGTCCATGACAGTGATTGTGCCCGCTGTAAAATTGACATGCTCCCACCGCAGGTGAAACACTTCCCCGGCGCGAAGACCAGTGTACAGGGAAAGGAGTGACATTTGCCACAGGCTGAGGCTTCGCTCACGAAGTTCGTCCAATAACGTCTTGGCTTCTGCCTTGGTCAAAAAACGCATGCGGCGTCCGTCACTCTGCTGAACCTTCACGTTATCTGTGGGAATGGGGCCTTCATACAGACCCCACCGAGCCGCCTGACGAAAAACCTGTCCGAGAAGATTCAGCGTGTGCCGTGTGGACTGCGGTGAAAGGTGGGATTCACCCTTCCTCAGGTTTTCCACTTCAACGTTGGTGATGTCGATAAGCGGGAGGTGTCCAAGTGTGGGCTTGATGCGGTTCTCGTAGATGCTCACGGCATCCATGGGGCGCTTGCGCATGACTTCAAGGTAATCCGAGCGAAAGCGTTCAAAAACCTCGTCAAGCGTCAGGCGGGCGTTGTCGGCGGGGAGGTTGTCCACCTTGCGGGCGTGCTTGAGACGCTCGGCGCGGACATGGGAAGCCATGGAGGCGGAGACTTTTTCACTGAGCCACCCCACCTTTTCCCAAATGAGCTGGCGTTCGCCGGGAAGGCGGTAGCAGATGTCGTAGCAGACGTCCGGCTTGCCACGGTATCGACGGCTTGCGTGTTCCCTCGCGTATACGCCCGTGTAGTTGGTTTTGGTGCGTTTTGCGGACATGGGGAGGCTCCTGGCAAAAATTCGCGGGATTGGTCAGCACCGGTTAGTCGTGCTAACATTCATGCTAATCACTTGCGCAAATTCTGTCAAACCACCGCAAACTCATTTTAAAAAAATCCTTTAAAATCAAACTGTAGCATAAAATTTGCATACTCTGAGACTTGTCTTTTAAGTCCTTTCACGCCGTCAACAGCGGTTCAAATCAGCTTGAGGACGCCAATAAAATCAAAGGGTTATCTCGAAAGGGATGCCCCCTTTTTTGTTCAGAAACGGTTACGGAAACGGTTTGCAAGCAAATCTTTCTCAGGCACGTACACAAAATGCCTGCCAGTCGCAGTTCTGGCACAGTTTGCTGGGCAATCCAGTACGGAAAATTCCCTGCTTTCTAGGCAGCCCCCACGTCACTGGGAAACATCCAAACTTCGAAGGCGTGCAACACAGCGATTCAGGCTGGGAGAACGCTGCATGGCGGCTTCAATATCCCAGCTTTCATTGACAAATTCTTCCATTATGGGCAGGTAGAGTTTGCCTTGCCTGCCTGTTGCGGAAATCAGATCTGCCTTGATGGCCTTTTGCAGAGAAAGGCGTGCTTCTTGGGATCAGGCAGCATATCCGGCTGTGGTGCAATTTTGTCCGCCCGCACCCTGAGCAGTTTGGCAAAGTTCCTGTAATCCGCCAGCAGCCAGCTTTCCAGCTCGTTAACGGCGAAACGCAAAAGAAAATTCTGGTGGATAACGGCAGCCTGTTTCCCAAGATAGCGCTGCCTTGCGGCAAGCGGACAAGGACTATTGCTATCCATAAAGTCCGTCAGGACAAGCACGGCTGTTTCGTTGTCCGCAAGGCAGGCATAGTCTGCGGCTTTTTTTTGGATGTTGCCGAATCCTCTTACCGGGTAGGACCTTAACCAACTATGCCCGCAAAAGGCGATCAGGGTTTTGCAAAGGGCAATTCAAGTTTGCCCTCGGTAACAACGTGTATTTTCATAGCGACAAGAGCGACAGTTGATCCATTCTGCCTTGCCTGATTTCCGGCAACACAGCCTCGGCGGCACGTAATCCGTTTTCCATCAGCTTTGTGGCGTTATCCGACAGGGGGCGTATGACTGTTCCGTCTTTTCCGGGTTCCAGCTGCAACATCTCTTCCGGCTGTATCCCCGGATCGTCAAGGAGCGCATAGGAGTGCGTTGAAATCAGCACCTGCCGCCCCTGCTTCCCGCGAATAAGCCGGGCAAACAGGGTCGGCAGCTGACAGACAATTTCTTCATTGAGGGAAAGTTCCGGCTCTTCCAGAAGGAGAGGCCCGCCCTTTTCCAGCAGCATCCAGAACAGTGCGATCAGACGCAGGGTTCCGTCAGAAAAACAGCTTTCATCCTGAATGGCCCCATTGGGCCTCCAGTGCTGGAATTTTGCCCGCAAATGCGGCTGGCCCCGGTTTTCGTCCATCTCCACTTTCAATTCCGTCAGCGTGGGCACAGCGATTTGCAACGCTTTATCAATGCGCCGCAGTCTAGCTTCACGTGTTTGGCGTGGCGTCGACCATATCTGGCGCACGATGTCGCGTCCATACGGATCATTCATGACCGGCACGGCAGAAAAAGCCTGCGGGTCTCGTACCGCCTGCGGCAAAATTTGGCGATATTCAATGCTCCTGAAAAAGTTTGCAATATCCCGAAAGGCCTGATTGGCGCTTACCTGCTCCAGAGCTGTCTGCGTTCTGCGCTGTATATCCTTTTCGTCTTCGGCATCAGGACGCTTAAGAATACTCGTGCCGCCCTTCCGCACACATTCCTTTTTTATCTCGACAGGAAACTGCTTGGAGCTTGTTAGCTCAAGCTCATATTCCCACACGTCATCTAGTGTAAATACAAGACGGATATCTGGTTCCTGCCGGGCATACAGGCAACGCAGCTTTGTAAGGCCGCCTCGCCCCTGCACGGCCTTTCCCACGCCATGCTCTACAACGTCGCGAATAAACCGAAACGCATCAAGAAAATTGGATTTCCCGGAAGCATTGACGCCCACAAAAAACATGCGGGAATGAAGCGTTGCATCTACGTTCTGAAAATTCTTCCAATTCTTGAGCTGAACTCTTGTTACCCGCATAAGCAATCCTGTTTCATAAATTTCTTTAAAGGAAACGACGACCCTTTAGGGTCGATTTTATTGTTTTACAGCCAGCCTGAGCAATGTCGTACAATTTTCGCCTTTGAATAAGAACATGATAATTCTTTCCCGCTTGGTGAAAGATTCTTTGGCAATAGCACGATTGTTTTTCCTAAATATTTCCCAGGATTATTTTTTAATTCTGAAATCGGTACTAACATGGTTCATCCTTATCACTATTTCTCAAGCAAATTCTTTGACCAAATTTCCAAAAGAATTAGTGCGATTATATCTTTGAGTACTTTATTCATTCTTCACTCATTGGTCAAGATACCCGACAGTAACCGCGCCCTGGTCGGGAGCCAAGTGCGCATAGCGTTGTGTCATGATGATCGACTTGTGGTCCATGAGACGCTGTACCGTGTAGAGCGGCACACCCGCCTGCACTGATTATTATTCTCTCATTTGAACGAGAATCTCACATCACTTGAACGCTCGGGATCCGCAAGCGATGGCTCTGAGATCGTCCAGGCTAATCTGACAGCTATAGCCAGAGAGCGAACCGTCCTCGTCATTGCGCATAGACTCTCAATGGTGCGGCATGCCGACAGGATCATTGTCATTGATAAGGGGGAGTTTTCCGCCATGACTCTACATGACGTGCTTGTCCACCGAGAGGGCTTATACAGAGGGGACCATTGTCGGTCGGATTGACTGTACGAGAGGCGGAAACCCTTCTCACACTTGTTCCGTTGGGAGGCAATCTGGAGGTAGAGGCGGAAGTCCGGGCCGATGATATCGGCAAGGTGCATGAAGGCGACAGTGTCCGCGTAAAGATTACGGCTTTTCCGTTTCAGAAGTACGGAACACTTGACGGGAAAGTGAGGGTGATATCAGAAGAAGCTTGTCAGAATCAGCAGGATTGCCATATGCTTCTTTCAAGGAATGGGAAAGCCTGCCGCCATGGCGCCTTGGTTACACGGTGACAGAGTAACTCTCCCCCTGAATTTTTTGCGAAAACAAAAAGCCATTGAAGCATGGACATGGCGGCATCATGATACGCTATCTCAAACTTTCAAATGTCGGTCCTGCTGCCGACATGGAATTGGAATTCGGTAGTCGTCTCAATCTACTGACCGGTGACAACGGCTTGGGGAAAAGTTTTCTGCTCGACATCATCTGGTGGGCGCTGACCCGGAAATGGCCAGCCGAGGTGAACGCAAAACTGACTGCCGGTAAAATTGCCCTGCCGACAGAAAAGAGCAAGGAATATACCATCAAGTTCTCCATTTCGGCCGCTTCAAAGGATCAAGAATTTATTAGTACGTTCCAGCCAAGAACCCAGAGCTGGAGTCTCAAGATGGGACGCCACCCTAATCCGGGGCTCGTATTCTATGCCATGGCAGATGGCGGTTTCGCCGTCTGGGACCCAGCCCGGAATTACTGGAAGGCGCAGAACGAGGCTGGTACCAATAGACCTGCTGCGTATGTTTTCAGCCCCAAGGAAGTCTGGGACGGATTGAATCGTGAAGACGACCTCTGCCTATGTAATGGCCTGATTAGGGACTGGGCCAATTGGCAAAACAAAAACGGTTGGGAATTCAACCTGTTGAAAAAAGTTTTGCAAGATCTTTCGCCTGATTCCGGAGAACTTTTGACACCGGGCGAACTGACCCGGATCAGTCTGGATGATGTTCGTGACATGCCAACGCTAAAAATGCCATACGGACAAGACGTTCCCGTCGTCCACGCATCTTCGGGTATGCGGAGAATCATCGCACTTGCTTACTTCCTCGTCTGGTGTTGGGAAGAACATAAAAAGGCGAAGAAGCTCATAGGAGAACCCTTGGAAACGAAAGCCGTCATGCTCGTGGACGAGGCGGAATCGCATCTTTATCCAAGCTGGCAGCGAAAGATCATTCCCGCGATTCTGTCTGTGATGAATGAGCTCGAACATTCAATCGAAGTGCAGTTCATTGCGTCGACACATTCTCCGCTTCTCATGGCTTCCGTTGAACCCCAATTCCATGCTAGTTCCGACGCCTGGTTTGATATTGAGTTGCTAGACGGTCGGGTTGAGCTGACAAAACGCCAATTCTCGCGCAATATTGATGCTATAAACAGCGAAATTACAGACTCGACTTTCGACTAGCCCAAATATGAAAAGTGCCGCATGAGAAGCCGGTTTTCAGATACCGAATCTTCCACTGCGTTATTTCTGACGCGGTAGAGACGACCATTACTGATCGCCCCCCCGCACAGAAATCATGAAATTTTGGTAATCAGAAATATTTAACACCTACCCTTCTTCGCATCTTCTTTCGCGACATCACGCCTATCGCTCACCTCTCTGCCGCACGCATGGCCGAAGATCTGAAGCGATCTCCGTTAGAGACCTCGGCCGCAGAGCCGAGAGCACGCTAGCGAGGAGACGAAAATCTTGCGGGCAAGCAACGGCAAAGACTTTTCACAGCTGCTCCTGAGGGGATTTCGTGCATGGAGCAAATCGCAGCAAGCGGTGGGCTGACAGCATAATGGTCGCATCAAGCACACGTTGGCTTAAGACATTGCCTGAAACAGGCGCAACAGCCGCCTTTGCCGCCAACAAGCCGCTACTGTTGCTCCTTGGCATGAGCCGCCTGGGCGGCTTTTTGCACATTTTCCAATTTTTCTTCTTTTAAGAAAAACTCATCGCCGCGCGCCCAGTAACGCAGGCCCGGATGATCACGGAACTGTTCCAGGGCTTTGTTCTGGCTCTCTTCGTCGTCACCGTGGAAACGGATCTTGACCTTACGCATATCGGCGCCACGCACCGATGAGAGCACAGAAATAATGCGCATGCCTGAATTGCGCAGCTTTCCAAGAACTTCACGCAAGGTGCCCGGCTTGTAGGGCAAGAAGAAACCAACCTCAACGCCAGGCTGGTCGCTTCCGCTCAAATCCAGAAGGGCCTTAAAAACATCAAGACCTGTCATGATCCCAAGGAGTTTGCCTGCGGCATCGGTCACGGGCAAACAAGCCACATGCCGGTCAATCATCTTCTGGGCTGCCTGCTCAATGGTACTGTGAGGACTGATGGTTACCGGATTGGGCACCATGGCCTCGCGCACCTTGGTCGTCTCAAGCAGCTCAAGGGCCTCGAGAATTTCCACGCCCGTGGCATTGGTCGGGGCAAAACGTTTTAAATCCGTGGTACAGAGGATGCCCACGACCATGGATTTTTCATCAACCACGGGCAGACGGTGAATATTGTGCTCGCGAAACAGCCGACGTGCCTGCCTGAGTGTCATGTCGGGCGTAACCGAAACGGGATTTTCTTTCATCCAGTCAAGTATCAGCATAGGGTCGTTTCCTTGCAAATAGGGAAAACCAACGTCCTCAAAGCTTCAAGCGCATGGCCTGCAAGCCTGTAAAAGACGCGGCAAATGCCCCTGTGGAGACAGAAGCCTCCACAGGGAAAACCATCACACCTTAGGACTGGCTTTTGCAGCTGCAGCCCTGGAACTTCTTGCGGATGAATTCAGGAAGAATACCGCGCACCGATTCAAGGCTGACCATGCGGCGCATAATACCCAGCTGATCGTGCAGCGGCAGCTTCTTGGGACAGACCGAATCGCAGGCCAAGAGGCCCATGCAGCCAAAGACACCCCGATCATCGCCGATCAGATCGTAAAAATCTCCGGCTGTGCGTTTATCGCGGGGATCTATGTAGAAACGCGCCAGGCGGTTGATGGCCGTGGCCCCCATAAAATCCTCACGCATGCGCGCCGTGCCGCAGGCCGCCACACAGCAACCGCATTCTATACAACGGTCAAGCTCAAAGATCTTGGTGGCAAGCTCATTGTCCATCCGCTCTTCCTGAGCATTGGGATCAAAAGCCTGATTGGTGTGAATCCAGGATTCGATTTTCTTGCCGACATTGCGAAACCAGGTGCCGGTGTCAACGGAAAGGTCACCTAAAAGCTTGAAGACCGGCAGCGGATGAAGGCTGATGTGATCGGGAAGATCCGCCGTCTGGGTGTGACAGGCAAGACCGGGTCTGCCGTTGATGACCATACCGCAAGAGCCGCAGATTCCGGCCCGGCAGCAAAAATCAAATTGCAGACTGGCATCCTGGGTTTCTCGGATCATATTCAGAGCAATGAAGAGCGTCATGCTTGGATGCTCTTCAAGGGTGAAGGTCTGCATATGCGGAGTAGAATTCGGATCAAGCGGTGTGTAGCGGAAAATTTCAAAAGTCAGTGTTCGTCCCATATTCTCCTCCTATGCGCCCTGCTCAAAAGGTACCAGCTGATCGTCCGACAAGGACTCGCCTTCAATGATCTTGCCTCCACCATAACCGCGGTCACCTGGCGGCAGAATAAAGAAAGGCGTTGCCGGTTCGTACTTCAGTGTGGGCAGCGTTGCCCCTTCAGGCCAGTAGGCCAAGGTACGCACCAGCCAATCCTTATCGTTGCGTTCAGGATAATCTTCACGCGCATGCGCACCACGGCTTTCGGTGCGCATCAGAGCACCGTAGGCCGTGCAGAGCGCCAGCTTGACCATGCCGGTGACACGCAAAGCCATGCCCAGTTCGGCATTGGGTCCAGCTGCGACGCGGCCCACAAGACGCATATTGCCACAACGTTCAAGGATTTCTTGAAGTTTATCCACACCAGCCTGCAGATCAGGACCATTGCGGAAAATACCCACATGTTCCATCATCACGTCCTGCATGGCGTTGCGCAGCGTATAGCAGTCTTCACCTGTGCCGCTCTTGAGCTTTTCAATGCGTGCCTCGACCTTACGAGCGACATCACTCATCGCCTGGGTGGAGAAGGTTGTCTCATAGCCCTTGAGGAATTCCACAACCGCATGACCCACAATGCGACCTGAAACCACTGTTTCAGCCAGGGAATTGCCACCCAGACGGTTGAAGCCGTGCATATCCCAACAGGCCGCCTCGCCGGCAGCAAAGAGGCCGTCAAGACCATAGGCGTGGCCGTCCTTATTGATGCGTACGCCGCCCATGCTGTAGTGCTGGGTGGGACGCACGGGAATCAGCTGGTGAATGGGATTGACACCCAAAAAATGCGTGGAAATATCGTAGACTTCCCGGAGATTGGTGGTGATGTGCTTTTCACCGAGATGCCGGATATCCAGCCAGAGATGCTCGCCATAGGGGCTCTTGACGCCAAAGCCCTTACGCATGTGCTCGGTCATGCGGCGGCTGACCACGTCGCGTGAGGCCAGTTCCGCCTTTTCCGGCTCATAGTCGGGCATAAAGCGGTATTCATTGACATCCAGGAGGGTTCCGCCATCGCCGCGGCAGCCTTCGGTCACGAGAATGTCTGTGGGCACCGTGCCTGTGGGGTGGAACTGCACAGCCTCCATATTGCCCAGGGGGACAAGACCTGTTTCCAGAGCCGCAATCTGACCACCACCGTCGCAGATCACCGCATTGGTTGTGGCCCGGTAGATGCGGCCATAACCGCCTGTGGCAATGAGGGTCGCCTTGGCAAAATAGCCCACGAGCTCGCCGTTGCGCAGATCACGGGCCACACAACCCATGCAGCGTGTGCCGTCGTGAATCAGCATTTCGGCCTGCATGCGGTCATGCACTTCACAGCCCAGCTGCAGCATGCGGTTGTCTAAGGTAAAGAGCACGGCATGGCCTGTACCGTCCGAGGTATAACAGGTACGCCACTTGGCGGTGCCGCCAAAGGCCCGCGAGTGGATCAAACCTTCGTTTTCGGCCTTTTCAGTCGCCTGAAACGGTTTGCCACCCTTGTAGTAGGTGTGCTCACCCGGCACCACGCGGCTCCAGGGCACACCCATCCAAGCCATTTCGCGCATGGCAATGGGCGCTGTTTTGGCAAAGAGCCGTGCCACTTCCTGATCACAGCCCCAGTCTGAACCCTTCACGGTATCCTTGAAATGGATCTCGGGGCTATCGCCATCACCCATGATGGAGTTGCCCAGAGCAGCCTGCATGCCTCCCATGGCGGCCGAAGAGTGCGAACGCCTGGGCGGCACAACACTCAAACTGATGACTTTAAAGCCTGCCTGCGCGGCTTCCACAGCCACCCGCTCACCAGCCAGACCTGCGCCAATACATAACACATCAGAATAAAAAACGCGCATACGCCCTCCTATCCCTGACACCACACGCGCGAGAGCGCAAGAACGCCAAGCAGCAGATAACAGCCCATGCCAATCAACAGACGGCGGCGCCAAACTTCACGCTTGGCCTTCACACAAAAACCGTACTTCACAGCTATGCGGAAAATGCCAATGCCAGTGTGGGCAATGACTGAGGGCAAGAAGAAGACGTGGAAAAACAGCCAGCCCTGATGCAGACGCTGACTGCTCTTAACCACCTCAATGGGCAAATCGCACATCACGGTATAGACGTGGAAAAAAGCTCCCACGAGAATAATCACTGCCGTTGCCACCTGCACAAGCCAGAGCCAGGTGTCGGGATCTTTGAGGGTACGGGCATGGTCCACAAAGATGGCAAGCTCGCCAGCACGGAAGGGCATTTTTCTGGCCGCGATCCAAAAATGGAAAACTATTAAGAGGAGAATACAGGGGGCGCCCAGCTGAGCGGCATAGGTTGCCTCCAGCAGCCAGCCAATGCCATCGGTCAGATCCGGGCTGAGTACCACGCTCCCTTCCAGCAGAAGATGAATACAGACAAAAAAGGCCAGACACGCACCCGACAGTGCCTGCCAGAAATCAAGACGTTGACGGATGAGCTCGGGGGATCTCGGGGTCATGCGTCCTCCCTAGATTTTCTTGTACGGGGCCTGCCCGGCCTCATACTGATTGTTCCCAAGACAGTCGATGACCACAATGGCCGGGAACTGTTCCACTTCCATGAGGGCCAGGGCTTCGGGGCCAAGCTCAGGCCACGCCAAAACGCTGTATTTTTTGATGCAACGTGAGATCAGAGCGCCTGCTCCGCCCACGGCAGCCATATAGGGTACACCGTAGGTTTTCATCGCCTCCACCACTTCGGGCTTGCGGTAGCCCTTGCCGATCATGCCTTTCAAGCCGCAAGCCAGAAGCCTCGGCGTATAGGCATCCATCCGGCCGCTCGTGGTTGGGCCGGCACTGCCAATGGCCTGGCCCGGCTTGGCCGGTGAAGGGCCGACATAGTAGACCACATGGCCTGTGAGATCCAAGGGTAATGACTCACCCCGGTCCAGGCACTCGCACAGACGCTTATGCGCCGCATCACGCGCCGCTAAAATCACACCGGAAATACGCACACTGTCACCAGCCCGCAGACTTCTGGCCAAAGCATCATCAAAGGGCGCCGTAATATACTTGATCTCGCTCATCTGCACCCTCCTTAGAGCACGATCTCGGCGTGACGCGCCGCATGACAGTTAATGTTCACGGCACAGGGCAGCTGCGCAATATGTGTTGCCGCCCATTCCACATGGACGGCCAGCGCTGTGGTCACGCCGCCAAGCCCCTGCGGTCCGATACCCGTATTATTGACCAGAGCCAAGAGCTCGTCTTCCAAGGCCGCATAA
Organism: Desulfovibrio sp.; assembly: GCA_024699605.1. Taxonomy (GTDB): domain Bacteria; phylum Desulfobacterota; class Desulfovibrionia; order Desulfovibrionales; family Desulfovibrionaceae; genus Desulfovibrio. Next base: position 13,058 of record JAILPJ010000106.1, read on the forward strand.
CGCGGATCAGGATTCTTGCTCAGAAGATCACGGGCTGCCGCGCGTTTGGCCAAAAGACAGCAGAGTTCCATATTGCCACCTAAGCCCACACCCACAACCATGGGTGGGCAGGCATTGGGACCTGCTGCCAGCACGGCCTCAAGCACGGTCTTGCGCACACCTTCCAGGCCGTCTGCCGGCACCAGCATCTTGAGCACACTCTTATTTTCCGAGCCGGCACCTTTGGGCGCCAGACGCAAACGCAAGGAATCTCCGGGGACAATGCGCACATGCAAGACACAGGGCGTATTATCGCCGGTATTTTTTCGTTCAAAAAGCGGCTCAGCCACACTCGACTTACGCAGATAGCCCTCCACGTAGCCTTTGTGCACACCGGCGTTGATAGCTTCGGTAAAGTCGCCGCCTGTGATGTGCAGATCTTGCCCCACGTCGGCAAAAATCACGGCGAGTCCGGTATCCTGACAGATGGGCACGGTTTCTGTGCGGGCAATGGCGGCATTATCCAGCAATTGCTGCAAAATGTCGCGACCCACCGCCGATGGTTCGCTTTGCTTGGCGTTCTCAAAGGCGGCACGCATATCTTCGGGCAGACGGCAGCAGGCCTCAACACAGAGATCAGCCACAGCCTGGGTAATTTTTGCGGTAGAGAGTTCTTTCACGATAGTTCTCCTCCAGTACCTACATGCCAAAAGATCAGATTCTCAAAGATAGGCAAAGGCGCATTGCAAGGCAAGGGCAAGCGCTCAAGCCTGGTTTTTCAAGGTATCTCGGCTTACGGATAGAAAGGCCAGATCATGGGGATGAAGAGCACACAAATCACCAAGGAGAGCAGCTGCAGGGGCCAGCCAGCCTTGATGTAATCACCAAAACTATAACGACCGGGCCCGAGCACGATGGTATTGGGAGGAGTGGCGATGGGGGTCAGGAAGCAGCAGGAGGCGGACATGGCAATACCCATGATGATGGGCAGAGGCGAAATGCCACTGGCCATGGCAATGGGCATGGCCAAGGGGGCCATCAAAGCCGCTGTGGCGGTATTGCTCATAAAGTTGGTGATAACGGCGGTCAGGGCGCAGCAGACAAACATCAGCAACCAGGGATTGCTGACCATCTTGACCACCGCCGAGGCCACAATGGCCGCAGCTCCGGACTTGTCCATGGCCGCGGACATGGACAGCATGCCGGCAAAGAGGAAAATCGTGGTCCAGTCAACACTGCGGAAAGCCTCACGCATGGTCATACAACCGGAGATGATCATCAGACTCGCGCCCAGAACAGCGGCTGTGGTCAGGGGCATGAGCTCACTGGCCATCATGAAGACCACGAAGCTGAAAATCACGATGGAATGCCACATCTTGTGTTCGCGACGCTGTTTGCCGCTATCCAGAGCCTCGACTTCGTCGTCAAGTTTTTTGTCAGGCAAAAGGCGATAGCCATAGACCGCATAGTAGACAAGACCGGCCACTAACAGCGGAATACCGATCAGACCAAATTCAAAGAAGCCAAAGGGCCGCAGGGGCAGCGTGGGATCGGCTTCCAGCATGCCGTTGATCACGCCATTGACAATGCCGTTGGGCGGTGTGCCCACAAGGGTTGCCGTACCACCCAGAGAAGAGGCAAAAGCCACGGGCATCAAAACGCGTCCTGGGGCAATTTTGGCTTTCAGACACATGCCCAGAACCATGGGCACGGCCACAACAGTGGTACCGGTATTGGAAAGCATGGTGGACAAAAGACCAATGGAAACCATGGTATAAATGATCAGTTTCAATTGGCTGCCCTTGGAAAAGCGTACGGCTAAGGCACCGACCTTGTCAGCAAAACCAGTCACGAACGTTGCTTCACCGACGATGAACATGGCCATAAAAAGCACAACCGTGGGATCGCCAAAGTAGCTAAAAGCCGCCTTGGAGGTGATGACCTTGGTCAAAGAAAGAGCGACTGGTACCAAAAGCGCTGTGACGGGAAGAGGTACTACTTCCGTAAAAAACATCACAGCCGATACAACCAGGATACCCAGAGTGATGTAAGCTTTCGTAGGATCTTCGGGCAACGTGATGGTTTTGGCCGCAGCGGCCCACACATCCTGCCCGAAGGCGAGCATACAGCACGTCACCACGAGCATCATCCCAAACGGTAACAATCGTTTCATCAGTTCTTCGGCGTGGAAACCCCGGATCAACGTCCGAGGAGGAAACGCCGCCTCCATTCATTTTCCAGTATTGAGTTAGGAATGGGCGTCTGATCGACTGATCAGACGTCAGTATGTTCTTGAGCTGCTTTCGACTGTTTCGCTTGTAGTTTGGCTATTGAACGACCCCTTTGTGTGATGGCAACTGGTCGGGTTTTTTCCCTGCTTTTTCGCATGCGCGACATTGGCTATGACCATGTCCCGTGGAAAATCCGTGGATCGGCTTTTTCTGAAGCTTGTATCCGTGGGAAAAACCCTAAGAATCAAACATCGTCCGTTGATGTGATCCTTGTCCAGTGCACTTGATGAGCAGCGGACGCTTATGAGCTGCAAATACGGACAGGCTCCAATCCCTTTGTCGTGAAGAGAGGCAGTTTTCGACGGCTTTCGCCCTCGCATCTCGCCAAAGTAACACACGGCTATGCGGACTGAGGCTGAGCAAGCAAAAAACGCGTTGGCTTGTGCAAGCCTCGTTCTTCAGGCGAGGTGGCTGACTCTGATTCCCCTAAGGGATTGAAAAAATCTTCTGTAGCCAGGCATCTCACTTTTGCCGTGCACAGAAGAGAAAAATGAGCATTCTCAGCATAGCATACACGCATATTTCGGGCAAGCAGAAAGACAGAAACGGACAAAACATCAGTTTCGCATTGATAATTCATTTGGTCCTATTTCATTGCTAGGCACACCATTCTTGGCCGTTTTCTCTGTGCTGTTGTAGGCTGAAGGTTGCTGGGCCATCCTTTTTCAAGACAGGCCCAAGCTTGCGCCATCTGCACACTCCGTCTACTTGGCAGGCCAAAAGGCGCAAAATAAGACAGAGGCCAATGCCATCTTTTTGTGTTACGATATTGACAAACGTGCTACTAAAGCCTATAGCATTGTCGTCTTTTTGAAGACAAAAAACGCCCTTTTCACTTTCCCCTCATCCAGGTCAGACTTTTGCCGGAGAGGCTTTTGGGATGAACGCCCCAAAAGACCATAGACCATATTCTTTCGTAACCAAGAGCCTCTCCCTGGCAAAACAGCGTCTGCCTGGCCAACACTGCAAAGGAGATTGCTATGTTTAAAACCGCCTTGGCAAGCACCCTCTTCAGCTTGGGACTTTTGGCCGCAAGCCCTGTGCTGGCCCATTTTGGCTTAATGATTCCTTCGCAAGCGACAGTCAGTGACAAAGCCAAAAACACGCTCGATCTGACCGTTGCCTTTATTCATCCCATGGAACAGAATGCCATGCATATGGAGAAGCCCAAACGCTTCATCGTTTCCTGTGAAGGCAAAAGCGAAGATCTCTTGCCCAAGCTCAATGAAAAACCCTATCTCAAGCACAAGGCCTGGAAAGCGCAGTACACCATCAGCAAGCCCGGTCTCTATCAGTTTGCCGTTGAGCCTGAGCCCTATTTTGAGCCTGCCGAAGACTGCTTTATTGTGCACTATACCAAGGTCATCGTGCCGGCCTTTGGTGAGGAAGAAGGCTGGGATGAGCCCCTGGGTCTGAAGACGGAAATCGTGCCGCTGACCCGCCCCTTTGGCAATTACGCGGGCAATGTCTTTCAGGGCAAAGTGCTCCTGGACGGCAAACCGGTTGCCAATTGTGATGTGGAAGTGGAATACTTAAATGAAGGACAAAAGCGGAAGGCTCCCAATGACTACTTTGTCACCCAGGTCGTCAAGACCGATTCCCAGGGTGTTTTCACCTTTGTGGCGCCGTGGGCCGGCTGGTGGGGTTTTGCTGCGCTGAATACCGCTGCTGAGAAGATGTCATCCAAGGACGGCCCCAAGGAAGTGGAACTGGGCGCCGTGCTCTGGACCAACTTTGCTGGAAGTCAAAAGTAATGCACATCGCCGAAGGGGTTCTTTCTCCTGTTGTTCTGGCCTCTGGCTATGCCTTGACCTGTCTTGGCACAGCCATTGGCCTGAAACGTCTTGACTACAACACCCTCTTGACCTGCGGCCTGCTCTCCGCGGTCTTCTTTATCGCTTCCCTCATCCATGTGCCCGTAGGCGTAAGCTCAGCCCATCTTCTAGCCTGCGGGCTTTTGGGGGTCTTTCTTGGCTTTAGCGCTTTCCCGGCCATCCTGGCGGCCCTCATTTTACAGGCGGTCTTTTTCCAGTTTGGCGGCATCACTGTCCTTGGGGTCAATACCTTCACCATGGCCTCTGCAGCTGTCCTGGCCCATTTTGTCTATAGGATCGTGTTCAGACTGCTGCCCACGCGCCGGGGACTGGCCCTGGCCGCTTTTCTGGCTGGTTTTCTGGGGGTGGCCTTCGCCGCCTTCTTCACCGCCTCTGCCTTAGCCTTCTCCGATCAGGGCTTTCAGGCCGCCGCAGCGGCCCTCTTTCTGGCACATCTGCCCATTATGCTCGCTGAAGGCTGCATCACCATGTTCACCGTGCTGGCCATCGCTCGCATGCGCCCGGAATATCTGCCAGGTTCTGCGGCCAAGATCATAAACTCCAACAAAGCCACAAAGGCGTAAGTATGCTCAAGATTGCGCGCTTTTTCTGCTTTTCCTGCTGTCTTCTCGGCTCCTTGCTCTTTTGTTGCACAAACGCCCAAGCCCACAGAGTCAATATCTTTGCCTATCAAGACGGACAACAGATTCACGTGAAAGCGGGCTTTAGCCGCTCGCAGCCAGCTCGCAACGCCGAGATCACGGTGATGCAACTGGACAATGAGGCAATCCTGCTCACGCTGAGAACTGATCAAAACGGCAATTGCTCCTTTCCCATCCCGCGCGAGGCTTCTCGCTTTGGCCTCATCATCCGCGTCAATGCCGGCGAAGGTCACGTCAAGACATGGACCATGAACAAGGAGGAGTTTGACGCAGCCAAGCCCGAGGCCTCCTCCCAATCGCAGGCTGAGCCGCAAACGCCGCAAAGCGGGCCAGAACACGTCGCAAGCCTGCCGCCAAATCTGCGGGAGCTCTTGCAGTCAGAACTGGCCCGACAGCTTGCGCCACTGCGCCTTGAATTGGCTGAAACTCGCCAACGCATCCGTTTCACAGATATTCTGGGCGGCTTAGGCTGGCTCGTAGGGCTGGCCGGACTGTTCAGCGCGGTTTTGGCCAGACGCAAACCCCAAGCCTAACGCATGCCTTTTCTCCATTCTCTTGACCCGCGCCTGCGTCTGATCGTTGCTCTTCTCTATTCTGTCTGCACAGCCCTTTGCAGCGCCTTCCTCCCCCTTGCGCTGATGGGCCTCATCGCCCTCGTTTTCCTCTTCCTCGCCCGTCCCAAGCTCAAGGATCTGCTTCAGCGTTTGCTCACCGTCAACACCTTTGTGCTCTTTCTCTGGCTGATCACTCCGTTTACGACCCCGGGCCCAAGCCTATGGACCCTAGGTCCCCTGACGGCCAGCCAGCCAGGTGTCACGCTGGCCGTTCTGGTCACAGTCAAAGCCAATATTCTCACAGCCTTCTTCATTGCCCTGCTTGGCGGTATGAGCATTTCAACCCTTGGTCACGCCCTTGAGGTCTTGCATCTGCCACGCAAGCTGATCTTTCTTCTGCTCTTCACAGAACGCTCCTTCTATCTGCTCCAAAGCCAGTGGCAGAGCATGCAGCAAGCGGCCAAGCTGCGAGGCTTTGTAGCCCGCACCAATCTTCGCAGCTATCTGACCATTGCTCAGCTTCTTGGTATACTCCTTATCCGCAGTCTCGATCACGCCCAGAAGGCGCGAGAAGCGCTGCTCTTACGAGGCTTTGCGGGCCGCATCCGCTCCCTTGAGATCTTGCGCTGTAAATGCCAAGACCTCGTCTTTGCCGGGATGGCCTTGATCCCCCTGGTGGCTTTTTTTCTGCTTGAACAATAAGGAAGCAGGCAACCGCTTGGCTTGACGATCGAGACCAAGCGATGCCGGATCCATCCTCTGCTTGTCTTCTCTCGTCCGCAGTGCGTGATAGCCAGTCAAGATAGGTAAGGGAAATACAGCGTGGTTCTTTCTGGAATTTCCGCCTCAAGGGGCGCTCTCACGATGACATCTCTGGAAGCCGTCGTACGGCAGAGTCACCGTACGTGCCAAAAGCGCCCTGCAGCTCAGGCCTGCCATTGCGACCAAGGAAAGATCGGCCATGAAGATCGTTAGGCAATACAGTGCATTGTGTGCGGAAAGAGCAGGAGGATCAGACAGACAAATGGGGGAGACAGGTGGATGGGATGGGAGAATTCAGCATGTACGAATTACTCACTGATCCGTTTTATGAAATCATCAAGCAATACGACCGGTGTGTCATCGAATATTGCCTTATGAAGGATGACGCCCCTTATCGCAAGATGCTGTCGCATAGGGAAGCCGTATTGTTCGCCATGCTTAGGCTGGTCGATCAAAGCCTTGAAGACAAGCGCGCAGCCGAGATCAGGTGGGGCAAAGCTGTCGCGGACGATCTGTGCCCGTGGGCCTACGATATGGACAAGGCGAAGGCGACCCCCATTGATACCGCAGCATTTCTCCATGCGCCGGAAATACGGCGCATAGACAGGAACGGATGCAGGTTTTATGACTGCGGGCGGAATAGCTATCCGGACGAGGCAGGACGGATACCCTACTGGTACGCTTTCCTGGAACCGCCTCACGGGACGAGGTACACGCCGGATGATTTTCGCAAGGTCAATGCGGCCTTGTTTCCAAAAGGGTCAGAGGCCCTTGCAGCGTACGAATGGACGACTGACTGGTCCGATTATTTTGACGACGGCCACGAATGGTGGGGCGCGGCGTGCTGGAGCGTGTACGACGGTCGTTTGAACAGATATGCTGTGCTGTTTGCATCAGCAACAGACTGATAGATGCCTGTTTGCCGCAGGCATTGACCAGGAGCATCCCATGCTGAACCAGGTCACGCAGCCTCCTTGGTCGTATCGCAACGCTCTTCAGGCATTCTAGCCCTCATACTTCGATTGGATACGCCCTCGAGCAACGGCATGGCAGGCCGCATCGCTCGATCGCTACGCCGTGAGCCTCTCGTACTGCCCAGAACCTTGCGGATGTCCTTCCAACTGGCTTCTCCGAGCAGGGACACTCTGGCTCTTTCTTGCGGCTAAAGGAGTATTGTTGATGGACTCAGCCATTTTCTCCCTTGAGCAGATCAGCATAGCCTACCAGACAGTCCAAGGCGAAAGGACGGTTTTGCAGGATATTTCCTTCTCGCTTTGCCAGGGACAAAAAATTGCCCTCTATGCTCCCAACGGCAGTGGCAAAACGAGCCTCTTACGCTGTATCACCGGCCTTTTGCCAGCAAAATCCGGCAAAATCTTCTTTCACGGCCAAGAACTTGCCAAAGAAAAAGATTTTCAGAAACTCAGACGCAAAGTTGGCTTTGTGCTCCAAGAGGCAGCGGATCAGATCTTCTTTCCCACCGTACTCGAAGATATCGCCTTTGGTCCGCTCAATCTAGGCCTTGACCCGCAGGCGGCAGCCAAACGCGCCAAAGATCTGCTCACAACACTGGGCATCAGCGAACTCGAAGATCGGCCCACGCATGAACTCTCAGGTGGAGAAAAGCGCCTGGTGGCCTTGGCTGGCATTCTGGCCATGGAACCTGAAGCCCTTTTGCTTGATGAACCCACCACAGCGCTGGATACCGCATCAAGCGGTAAACTGCTCGAAATCCTCAGCCAGCTGACAACAGCCCGGATCACCGTCTCCCACGATCTCCTCTTTCTCTCCAAGGTCGCAGAACAATTCTACACCATTGAACAGCAAAAACTGGTCAGGATGCCAAAACCTGTACTGCATTCCCATCATCACACTCACGTTGGCGGCGAAAAAGCCCACAGCCACGATCTGGCAGGCTAAACAAGGCTCGACGCGGCCTCTTTGATCGGTGCCCTAAGCGCCTGCGCCCGAGATTGCCTTCTGCAGCTTTTGCGACTACATCTGATTGATACGAAAAATCTCCCGCAGACAGCGGCAAAGGAAACGGCGGAAAACAACGTGGCGTTTTCTGCTCTACCGTCCCAGGGCGGCCTCTTGCGGATGCGTTTCAGCTACGCCGTGCAGGGCATGGCATGCGTTCGGAACAAATGTCTTGGTTGGGCAAAAGCCGACGCTTTTATTTTTGTTAAGGAAGGAATATGGGCAAACTCACACGCTTTGGCGTTTCGTTGGATGAAGATCTTTTGGAGCCTTTTGATGCCCTGTGCCAGCACAGAAACTACGCCAACCGTTCAGAAGCCATCAGGGATCTGATTCGCAAAGAACTGGTTCAGGATCATTGGCATGCGGAAGACTGTGCTGCCGGCACATTGAGTTTGGTCTACAATCACCACAAAAATGATCTCACCCGCCGCCTGATGGCCATTCAGCACGATGATTTTGACTGCATCATCACCTCATTACACGTGCATCTCGACCATGATAACTGCCTTGAGGTTCTCATACTCAAAGGAGAGCCGGCACGCGTACGCGCCTTGGCCGATAAGCTCATCTCCTGCAAAGGCGTTAAACATGGCGTTTTTACGGCCACAACGACAGGTCACGACTTGCCCTAAGCGGTTCAGAGCATGTTTTGGCCCAGAGGTGGGTTCGCTGATTTTCATAATAGGAGTAAACAAGGGCAAAAATCACTGTGTGTACCTATTTTTTTATTTGTCAAAACGATAACGTGTATGCTCTATGTCTACAAGATTCCAATTCGGATGCTTGAAAAGTTTTTAGAGGCGTACCGTACCGCCTAAAATCATTAGGGATTTCCTCTACCCCTCAGGGCTACTGTTATGTTACGCCTAAACCCCTCAAAAAGGTTGGCAATACTATCAGCACCCATAGTATCAAAGTCATCGGGCACAGACATCTGCCCTTTGAGAAATCCTGTTCTCATTGTAGGCTGATATTCTCCCGAAAAAGGAATAATTTTTGCAATAGGCTTGCCAGACTTGGCAACAATGAAGGATTCTCCTCTTCCAACTCTAGCCAAAATTGCTGACCAATTTCTTTTAGCTTCATAAATATCGTAGGTTTCCATCATCTTATCTCTTTGATTTCAAGGTCTAATTTATTAAACGTAGTTTACTTTTCATACTCTGTCAACGCCGCTGCTGGAGCATGGGGAGATGCATGCGTTGCTTACGGCGTAAGCCGAGAGTTGTTGTCCTCAGAGCGACAGGGAAAACGACGCCATACAGGGCGACCGCAAAGAGACTCCGGTCCATTGGCGGCATGAGGAAGCCCCTGACGTTGGTCATGTGAGGCTCAGCAAAGCTTGCCTCAGAACGTTCTGGAGAGGAATGATACGTGGCCAGATGCTGTTTGCTCTGAATGCCATGATCATGGAATACGGCGAAATGGCAGGCAACATTGCCGAACTTGTCTCCCAGGCCCATCGTCTTCCGCCCCAAAGTTCCACGACAAGCAAATGATAAGGCCCCGACTCAAGTGCTTTGAGTCGGGGCCAAGTGCTTTTGACAGCGAAGACCTCACGCTTAGAAGGAGGGAAAAGCCATGAGGACACAAGTCAAAAGCACGTATCCATTTCCGCGTACCCTATGAGCTCTTAATCCAGCGCTGAGACAAGCTCGGGCAAAAAAGCCATGAGATCGACGATCTGACTGGCCGGTGTGGGCCTGACAAGTTCACCGGCCTGCCGACAAAGCGTTGCGCCTTCAAGACAGGCGCGCTGCAAAGGCCAGCCCGCGGCCAGAAGGCCTGTGACCACACCCGTGAGCAGATCCCCTGTTCCACCAATAGCTTCCATCACAGGCAGATTGGGTTCACGCACTCTCCCCAGTATTTTCCCCTGATGGACCAGGCAATCCTCATGTCCCTTGACCAGAAGCCAGTCTGCGGCATTGCCCTGCTCAAAGGCACGGGCAGCCAAGGCCGCCACGTCATGGTCTTCGGCCTGTAAGAAGCCGCGTGTGTAAAAAGGATGCGGAGCACTGGCATCGGCCAAAAAGGTCAGCTCACCGAGATCCGGCGTAAAAAGATCATAGCGTTGGGCGTAGCCGCTCATCTTAGCCACATACATATAGCCTGCGTCACAAACCAGGAGCGGTTGCTTCGCAAGACCCTCAAGCGCCAGTAAAATACGATTGTGCCAGTCAACATCCGGATAGAGATAGTGAAAGGTGAGTCCAGAAAGCGTGAGATCTGGCAAAGCCGCCACCAGACGGGCATAGATTTGCTCTGACCCCTTACCCTGACCGGTATCCCCGCAGATCAGTGCCTTGGGAAGCGCTTTGCCCAAACTCTGCAGGGTAAGCCAGGCTGCGGCCAAAAGCGTCGGCGTGCCACGCTGCACACTGATGGCATCCAGATCGGCCTCTTCCCAGATGAGCGTTCCCCCTTCAAGCCGATAGTTGCCGAAATACAGGGGAAAGGACGCACTGGGCACTGTCCCTACAATCAGCCACGATCCTGCAGCCATAGCTTCTTAGCCTCCATAAATGCCTTCTGTAGCGCATAGGCACACAGTGTCTGAGCAGAAAATCTGGGTTCTTCAGCCTCGGCCAGCGTTGTGCCCACAAGCTTGGCCGCAAGATAGGGCACATCAGGGCAACCACCGCCTGAAACGTTGACGATACGGCCGCTTTGGCGCTCAACGGTGATTTTCATATTGGCGGCTTGCACCATAAACCAGTCCCCATAATCCACATGCCTGAGCAGGGAGACCGGAGCCAGAAGACCATCGGCCACAGGATAGACGCCCTCGGGCGCAAGCTGTTCTTTTTCCAGAAGAGCACGAATGGCCGGCTCATGGACCGCAGCGCAGACCAAAACCATATCGCAACCGGTGCGCAGCCAGGCGGGAGGGGCAAGTACGCGTACCGCAAAACCCTGTTCTTGCAACAGATTTTCCGCCCGAATGACTTCGCCCGTATGCTGAAAGGTCAAAAAGGATTGATCCGTACGCTTTACGTCGGTCTCTGCCTCTTGCTTTACGCACCGGCCAAGAAGCTTTGCCCAAAAACCCATATCAGCCCCCAAGCGTTAGCAGAAAACCAAGAGGCTTTCGGAACGGTTTTCCGAAAGCCTCTTTGCTGTTTTACTCCTTGCGCAGCTCAAGGCGCGTCAGACCATTGCCCTCGTCCTTGGGGGTCACAGTCCAGCCAAGCTTTGTGGCGGCGCGGCTCACATTCTCACGACTGGCCTCGTTATCCACAAGCACATCCATGGGTGAAGCGGCATCGACCTTGTTTGCCTCATGAAACATCAAAACCGGCTGCGGACAAGAAAGTCCTCGTGTATCAATTTCCCGCATGCTATGCTCCTTAAGCCCGCTTGACGTGGGCAAAACCAATGATCAGACAGAGAACAAAACCGATGATCGTGGCGTGCACGCCATAGGGTCCGAGACCGCTCCCTGAGCTGGCCGTGCCAAAATTGTGGGCAAAAGCCGCTCCGACCAGCATGCCAAGAGCAAAGATCGCGGCGTCGCTGTCGCCCTCACCGGCCATGAACAGCTGACGACCAGGGCAACCACCGGCCAGGGCAAAAGCCAGGCCGGCTGTGACCATGCCCAGGAAGTTCCAAAGACTGTCGGTATGCGCCACAGGCTGTCCTTCAAAGCTGACATGCAGACCGCCGGTCAGCGCATTGGCCGCCAAAGCCGCCACAAAAAGCGCAAAAATGCCCCAAAAGAGATGGAACTGGCGGAACAGAAAGAGATCGCGCAGAGCACCCATGGTGCAGAAACGGCTTCTCTGGGCCAGCATGCCGATCAAAAGGCCGCAGCCTAAAGACAGCAGAAATGGCGCATGCATGGAGCCAGGACCCTTCACGGAATAGAACAGCGGGCCAGACTGGGGCTGTCCTTCCACCTGCGGGAAAAGCAAGGTCAGGGCGAGCAGGCCAAAGATCAAAATGGGAAACAGCGCACCGGTTAATGTGCTCTGCTGTGTGGAACGGCCAAGAGAATAGCCTTTGCGGAAAAAGAGCGTGCCCGCAAAGACGCCCACGGCCAGACCGCCAAAACCAAAGAGCGCGTTGAGGTCACCGCCGGCCATACGCAAAATGGCGCGCCAGGGACAACCTAAAAAGACCAGAGCACCTATGGCCGCCACCATACCCAGCACAAAGCGGATCACGGGTGAGGAACCGCCACGCGGCTTGAATTCACGAAAAGCCATAGCCGCAAGCAGACTGCCCAGGACAAAACCCAGAATTTCAGGGCGCAGATACTGCACAACCGCCGCCCTGTGCAGACCCAAAGCGCCAGAAATATCGCGCTCAAAGCAGGCCACACAAATTCCCATATTGGCGGGATTGCCCATTTTCTGCAGCACAATGGCCAGGACGCCAATGACCGCACCCACAAGCACAATACCGACACTTGTGGCAAAGATGTTGTTTTTCACAAGCTCTCTCCCAAGGCAATGGGAACACGTCCTGTCACACACCAAGCAAGGGCATCAACAGATCACGCTGCAGAAAAGGCCAGAACCGGGAAGAGCACGCAGTGAGGAGGGATCTAAAAGGAAGGTGTCAAGAGGAAGATCGCCTCGTCACACGTCCCTTTCCGGATGGCAGAGAATCGCACACCGTGGATTCGCAGAACTGCTGCTCAGCCGAACACGTAACGCATGACAAGGAATCCTGTTCTCGGATTGAGGATCATCCGTACCCAAGCCAATCCTAGGTACCGATGCTCTTCTCTATCCTGTGTGAACAAAATGGTCAACCCGCAAAAGAAACCAGCTCAGTTTGTGAGCTTGACTGGCCAACCAAGTTTTCCACAAGCTGTGAAAAAAATTTTTCCACAGGGTGTTGACAACTCCCCTTCCTGTTTTATCTTCTTGTCAGAACGAAAGCAGAATAGATAAAAAATATGAGCTACAAAAAAGATGATTTTCTGAGAGAAGGAGGTTTGTTATGAACATGAACGAACGACTTCCTAGGATGTTTGAAGAATTTCAACCTCTCACACCCTTTAGATGCCATGATTTTTGGGACAGGATGTTTGATTTCAGTTTTCCCATGAACTTTTTTGCAAAGCCATTGAAGTCTCAGGAAATGAATGATTCAACATTTTTACCAAAGATTGACCTCCACAGTGATGATCAAAAGTATACGCTTGAGGCTGAACTTCCGGGTATGAAGAAGGAAGATATTCATCTAGAAATCGATAACGGCTATCTCACCTTGCGTGGGCAACGGCAGGAAAGCACGGACAAGGAAGAAAAGGGCTATCAGCTGCACGAGCGCCATTTTGGCTCCTTCACCCGTTCCATGCGCTTGCCCGATGATGCGCTGACCGAGCAGATTTCTGCCAAGCAAAAGGATGGCATGCTCACCGTTGAGATTCCCAGAAATGCCCAAAAGCAAGCACAGCAGATCGCCGTTGAGCAGGCCTAATTTTCCACAGTTTTTCCCCAACCAATACCAAGAATACCAAGGATCAGGAGGCTCACTATGAGCACCGCATATTTTCTTCCCAGAACATTCCGTCGTGAGGTCTATGACCCAGAGGTCTTTTTCAACAGCTTCTTTGAGAATTTCCCCAGTCTCTGGACGAGAAACGACAACAAAACCCAAAGTTTTCTGCCAAGTCTCGATGTGATCAGCAATGAGCAGAATTACACCATCAAGGCCGATCTGCCGGGTATGCAGAAAAATGACGTCAAGCTGGAAATCAACGATGGCGTACTGACCCTGGCAGGAGAAAAAAGTCAGCAAAAGCAGGAAAACGAAGGTACCAACTGCCATCTGCAGGAACGTTGCTTCGGTGCTTTTTCACGCTCCTTAACGCTGCCTGACGATGTCGATAGTCAACACATCACCGCGCAATTCCAGGATGGCGTACTGACCATTACCCTGCCCAGAAAGACCAGAAGCGACCATCAGCAAATCGCCATCACAGCGGCCTAAGCAAACACAATCACGAAAAGCAAACACAATCACTCGACGATACAAGGAGGCTCATCATGAGCGAGAGATATTTTCTTCCCAGAACCTTTGCCAATGACCAAGACCTTAATCCTTTTAGCCAGGGCGGCCTGATTGACCGTATGTTCGACGCCAGCTTCCCCTGGAAAATGCTGAAAGCCTTTCATCAGGACTTCCCCAAAGAGCAGGAAATGAATTTTCTGCCGAGACTGGATGTGAAAAGTGATGCCAAACAGTACCTGCTCACAGCGGAAATCCCCGGTGTAGCCAAGGACAATGTCAAACTGGAAGTCCACGACGGTGTGCTCGTGCTGTCGGGTGAAAAAAAAGAAGAAAAGAACGAAGGCGATGAAAGCAAACAGCAGGTGTATGTCCTGGAACGCCGCTATGGCTCCTTTGAGCGCTCCATGACGCTGCCCGAAGACGCCGACGTGGAACATATCAAAGCCCAGCATAAAGACGGCGTGCTGACGGTGACCATTCCCCGCAAAGCTCCGCAGCAGAATAAGAAAGTCATCAGCATCAACGCTGACTAAGGAGCGCAGAGTCGATCTGTCTGGCTAACAATGCCATAGAACTCCCTCTACAAGGCGGCAAGGCAATTCTGACACCTGCGTCAGATGCCCTGCCGCCTTGTGTTTTGCTCGCTGAAGATGCGCAAAGTGCCCAGCCAGGGACACAAGTCTTCCCATTTCAGCAAAAATTGGCTATCTGAAAAGTATGGCTAAACTGCACTATCCTCCTCATCTGACCATCCTTGGCCGCAGCGCTGATCTGCAAAACAACAGGGGGCTGCCGTTTTTCAGCAGCCCCGTACAGGCTGGTTTTCCTTCTCCTGCTGAGGATGATATTGAAAGCCGGCTCGATCTGCACAGCTATTGCGTCAAAAATCCCACAGCCACTTTTTTTCTGCGGGCCAGCGGCGATTCCATGCTTGGCGCAGGCATTCACAGTGGCGACCTGCTTGTCGTGGACCGTTCAGCGGAAGCCACGCATGGTCGCATTGTCATCGCCGCCATTGAAGGTGAACTAACCGTCAAGCGTCTCTGCCGCCGCCAAAACCGTGTCTTGCTTCTGCCAGAAAATCCCAATTATCCCGAAATCGACATCACCGAACGTGAATACGTCTTTATCTGGGGTGTCGTCACCTTTGTCATACACAGTCTCTGATGCAAACACACAACGTTGAACCTCGATTTTTCCTCATTGACTGCAATAATTTCTTCGCTTCCTGTGAACGTGTCTTTCGACCGGATCTCGTCGATCAACCCATTGTTGTGCTTTCCAATAACGACGGCTGCGTAGTGGCACGAAGCAAAGAGGCCAAAGCCTTGGGTATTCCCATGGGAGAGGCGAGATTCAAACTGCAGCCGCTTCTGGAACGCCATAAGGTCCACGTTTTTTCTTCCAATTTTCCTCTGTACGGCGCCTTGTCCAAGCGCGTCATGGCCGCCGTTGAATCCCTGGTGGGATCTGTGGAACAGTACTCCATTGACGAATGTTTTGTGAGCCTCACGCCAGCACTGGCCGCCAACGCGCTTGAGATAGCCCGCGCCATCGTGCAGCGCGTTGAGCAATGGGTGGGGATTCCCGTTTCTGTGGGTATTGCTGCCAGCCGCACGCTGGCCAAACTGGCCTGCCATCTGGCCAAGACCTATTGTTCACGTGTTTTTTTCCTGAATGGCACAGAAGACGATCACGACAGACTTTTCGCGCAAATTCCTGTGCAGGAGGTCTGGGGCATTGGCCGCAGGCGAGCCAGGCGTCTGCTAGAGGCTGAGATCTACACCGTCTATGACCTCAAATACGCTGACACCGACTGGATCCGCCGACATCTGAATGTCACAGCCCTGAACACAGTGCTTGAACTGCGCGGCATTCCCTGTATCGAAGAGGTCACAGCGCCGGCCGAAGCGCAAAAAACCATTATCTGCTCACGTTCCTTTGGCGAAAAGATCTACGAGCAGAACGCTCTGGCCCATGCTCTGACCGCCTTTGTGAGCCGAGCCGCCGTGCGTCTGCGCAAAAACAAGCTGTTAGCCAAAGGCCTGGCCATCAATATTGCCTCCTCGCGTTTTTGCGAGCAATATACGGACAAATCCTGGCAAACCGCGCTCGTACGCCCCACTATGGACACGCAGGTCTTGATTAACGCAGCACGCCAGGGTCTTGCCAAAATTTTTCAGCCAGGCATTCCCTACGCTCGAGCCGGTGTACTCCTCTTTGACCTGACCAACAGCCGTGTCCGTCAGGGTAATCTCCTCGATCTCCAAGCCCTGCCCCACGAGCTGCGCCGTGAAAGCCTGATGCACACCCTCGACAAAATCAACAAGCGCTACGGACAGGGACAAATCCGCTTTGCCCTGGAAGGCACAGAACCAGAAGCCTGGCACATGAAACAGGAAAGCCGCTCGCAAAATTATCTCGGAGACTGGAAAAGCCTGGCCATAGCCCATTGCAAATAGTAAACGGCAACTTGGGTCAGCTGTCTTGTTCTGCTCCGCAGAGCTCTTCATGGCTCAACGTACTACCTGGCATCCCGCTGCGGATAGCTGTCAAAAGGAGCCCTGCCATGTCGCTTTTTCTTGATATTATTGCTGTTGTGGCGCTGCTCGGCCTTTGCTATCTTTTGCTTGAACGCTTTCATCTGCCCAAGGATTTGCTCAATGGCGGCTGAGGGATCTCCAAAAAGCAGATGGAACTGCTCAAAGAACAGATGCGGGAACCTGTGGATTCCCGGGAAAATCCAGATCTTGCCAAGAAAGACAAGTGAGTTACCTTTTTTGTCAATCACAGAGCGTTTTTTGAACAAAGGCAGCCACCGAATCTTTCCACAGCCTTTTTCTGTCCGAACGCTTACGGTGCTGCTCTCAGCCTAACACACGCTCTGGAAAGCTTCCTTTGGACAATCCCGAGGTTGGAACCAATCAAAAATGGAGGCAGCGTTTCCTCCTCGGCAGAACGCCCGAGGTCTGCGCGCTGAACATCTGATGACCCAGACCACACAAGAGCCTCTGACTACTGTCCTTGCCCAACGTCCTTTGAATGTTCTTCAAGCCTGTATTCTTCAAGTCTTTACGGCTCTTCTGACGGCCGCAACCACCATGCACGGCTACGATCACTATGTGGAATTGGGACGGCTCCTTCATCAGCAGACAGGCAGCTTTGAACAGTTCATCGCTTCGCGAGCCATCAGTGTGCTCGTGGCTTTGCTGCTCGCTTGGCTCTTTTATCAGGGACGCAACTGGGCCCGCCTGTTTTTTGTGGCCTTCTTTGTGATCAATTTTGCCTGTATTGTCTGGAGTCTGAGCTCTGCCGGTCAGGCCCTGCTTTCCCATCTGGGAGATATGGATTCTTTGATCAGCCTTTTGCAGCTTGTCATTTCTCTGGTTGTCTGTGTTTTGCTCATGACCAGAAAGAGCGCAGCCTGGTTTCAGGCTGTGAAACGGGCCCGTACTCAGGAAAAAGCCTAAGCCACTTTGTGTTTTCTCTCGCTTCGCTTCAGGAGTCTCGTATGGCCGACGTCGCTTTTGTCAAAAGTCTCGGTGATCTTCGTTTGGAAGACGCTCAGCCACTCACTGCTTTCAGAGATCTGGCGGCAGAGGCTCAGTTTGTCTCAGGCGCCACCAACCATGAGACGTTGATGCAGTTTACCCGTGATTTGCCCGTAGAGGCCCAGTTTGCTTCAGGGGCCACCAATCATGAGACGCTGATGCATTTTACCCGCGATTTGCCCGCCGAAGCACTGCACGCTTCAGGAGCAACGGCTCACGATACGTCCGGTTTTTCCATCAATAGTCCTTATGTCTGCCCTGAGGAAGGGACTGGGGTCATCACCGATTATTCGGTTTAGCCGGCAAAGTCGAATGATAAAGACGAGAAAAACCCGCTTTATGCGGGTTTTTTTGTGTGCCTGCGAGAAGCTCCCAAACGACAATGGAAAAACCTTGACGCTTTTTGCTCCTGTCACTTCCGAAATGTGCAAATTTTTTCCGTTTCGCACCTATGCTGTCAGCTTACCCAGGACGATTCCCTTGTCAAACCATTTCTCAGCATCTGCGCTGATCAAGGACTGATCCGATGGCTGCATGAACACCAAAAGGAAAAGTCTTTCCGCGCCTCTGGGACGGACTTCCGTATCCATGACTTACGGCACGTATCAGACATTTTTTCTTGAAACTCTTTTAGCAGAGGCGTATAGACTTGGACATGACAGAAGAAAAAAACAGTTCGACCTCGGCCAAAAAGCCAGAAGAATCTCAAGCCTACCTTGTCCTTTCGGAAAAACTGCGAAAGGAACTGGCTGATCCTCCGCCCGATGAAGGTGAAGTATTTTCAATCCTTGATCTTCTCCTCTTCTCACTGGAGTCCGAAGAAAATTCCTATCTCGGCAATATCGGACTCCGCGTCTCCACATCCATTCTCGATGCGCTCTGTGACATTGACCGACGCTTTGGCCGTGGCTTCTTTCGCCAGCTGAAGCTTTTCTGGTTTGCGCCATCCATCCTCGAACAACTCATCGGACGCAGTACTGAGTTGCGCAACAGCATTGGCATGTGCGCCAGTATGATGAGTACGGTCAAACGCTCTCAGCTCGTCCATTTTGTGGAACGCAGTGGCGGATCATTCACAACCCCGGTCATTCGGAAATGGCTGGATGCCCGTTCTTTGAAGATCTCCGTAGAAGACTGGAAAAAACTCATGGCTTGAGCACACATCCCTCAAGCTCGAGTTCAGCCCAAATCAAAGGAGGCGGCGTTTTTCTCAAGCCTCAATGGCTTACTGCGCTGGTTTTTGCATGACTCTTGTTCTTGCTTTGCTCATCTGGTTCTTTGGTGGCGGACTGTTATCAACACTGATGCAGTTTTTTCTGCTCTCGGTGGTCCGCAAAAGCTCCCGCAGAGAAACTCCGTGCCTCAAAAGCGGCTTCTGCTTTTCCCTTTTGCGTATGGCTCTCGTCTGCTGGCTTTGTTGCCTCTTTCTTGAGCTTCCGGCCAAGGATCAAATCATCAAGATCATTGTCTTTGCCGATGTGCTGGCTACAGCCGTTCACGCCTTTTATGCCGTACGCCGTTATGGCTCCTTTGCCAGACGCAGCGGCTATCGTACAGGCATGAACTTGGGTTCTCTCTTCTTTGGCATTGCCTACATCGTCTGGGCCGTATTCTAGGCCTTTTTTATCCGTTCCTGCCTCAAAGCCAATCCCGGACACAAAAAAAAGAACAAGAGAGCCTTCGCCCTCTTGTTCCCATCTTGCTCGCAAGATCAGAGCAACTCTTACGCCAGCAACGCTAGGTAGTCGCTGCGCTTTTCCGCACCGGGAGCAATATCCACCCGCAAAGCGTGCAGATCTGTCACACAGGTGTCTTCCTGCCTGTTGAGCGCAAGCTCACGCTCCTGCAAATCTTCCCAATTGCTGATCTCACACGCCAGGATGGCCTCGGCAAAGTCGGCATTTTCTTCCTCACTGCGCATGCAGCGACCGCGCGGAATGTCATGCCAGATCACTCCGGTGCCAGTGCGCATCTGCTGCTTGTGTTCGGCCTCTTTCTGGAAAATGGCAATACGTTCCTGGCTGAGCAGCATCTTGTGCATATTCTCCTCATTCATGGCCGCGATACGATTGAGATTTTCCGCTGTACGATCCAGAAACTCAACCGGCTTCTCGCTCTCGTCATTGCCTGAAAAAAACCATTTGCTCAAGACGCGCCGTAAGCCTGAAAATCGCCCCCAGGATTTTTGCGACTCGTGCCGACTATTGGCCGCAAGACCCTGACGCCACGTGCGCACGCCTTCCATCTGACCAGTGCTTGTCGCCATTGTCTACTCCTCGTTTGTCCTCTGTGAGCACTGTAGAGCTTGTTCTCTTTGACAAAGCCATGCCTTATGACACATTTTTTCAAAGCTGATTATGGACAACACTTTTCTAGGAAAAAACTGCTCTGTGTTGAAATTTATGCAAAATATATACCTATCCTAGCATTGCTATTGGCAAAAAAGCCCATGGAACTGAGACAGAACGACTCCAAGAAGACAGACGAAAAAACAAGCAAGAACTCGGAAAGACTCCGAAGCAAAACAGCGAGAAAAAACAAGGGAGGCGGCGTTTCTTCCTCGTCGTGAACGGCGAGATACCCACGCCGAAATCGTTGATGGAAACCTGCGACGTAGCGCTCAATATTTTTGCCAAGCCCTATCAGACGGCACTTGCCATTCTCAGCCTGCTCGCCAACTGCCAAAATCAGATCGGCACCATCTGGCTGCAGTTTGAACCGGCGGGTTCGCGCTTTGACAGCACGAGCCCCTACGCCATCGCCTACTATCTGAACGAGGTGATCAAATTTCCCTGTGTCGTCTTTCAGCCCAAGGACTGGTTTGACTGTGCTGTGGCTGAGCCTTCCCGTCTCCTGCGGGATGAAGCGTATCGTCTTGGCCTGCGCTTTGAATACGCCATGGAACACAGTCAAAGCCGGCTGTTGTTCCTCATGCACAATGATGTGCTGATTCTGAAAAATCTGCTTACCCCCATGATGGCAGAAATGGGTGAGGCCTTTGCCATTGGCCCCCTCGGTCAATGCTGGAACTGCCCTGCCAGCTCGGCCTCACTGATGCAGACAAGCTTGCAGCGACCGGCCTGTCGTCCTGAAGCGTATGCCAAGACCCAGTTAAGCTATGCTGAGCTTTGCCAGCTCTACAAGGCTTCGGACGCAGTCGGGCAATTCAAACGCAGTTACAGCGATGGCCTGGCAACACTTGGCGATCAACCTTGGCCTTTGCCTGAATGCCGCATCAATGAATGGGCGTGCCTGCTCGACCTCAAAAAAACACGCCCCCTGACAATGCCAGAGGGCGCAGCACTCCCCTTGGGAGCCTATGCACAGTGCGGTTCACATACCTTGGATATTGGCGTGGCCTGGTTCAGAGCCATGCACGCCCATGGCCTGCACGCCAAACATTTTGCCACGGCTGGCTGGTTAGAACACTGGGTAGGAACAGGTCACAAAAGCCGTCTGCGCTATACACAGGCTGAAGAGCATGCCAAAGCGCTGTTACAACGGTTTTTCCCCCACTATCTGCTCTGGCTCAACAAGCAGAGCCAGTTCTCCAATCTACCTGTCCGCTAGCCACAGCCCTTCCGTTTTTTAGGGATGCATGAGGATCCTTGCCTACGATCCGTGCCAAGTGTATGGCACGTTTCCATCAATAAGGAGTATGTGTCCGTCCCGAAGCCGCAAAGCAGGGGACATTTCTGATCGAGATAATTTTTTGGCTACTGTTTTCCGTATTCTTCTAGAGGATGTGTCGAGGATAGGCAGTATCCTACAACCTCCTCAAAACGGGCAACAGACATGTTGATTGTCTGCGCTGCGTCCTGGAGAGTTATCAATCCTTCATCAGCAGCCCGTAGCAACGTTCCCAAGGTCTTCATGCCAAGGTTGTAGCGAGCCAGCGTATTGGGATTCGGGCCGCCTGTGGAATCTTTTTGGCATAAAACTTCTATACGCCCCACAGCAAGGAACCATTTTGATCTGTGACTTTAAAAGATTCTTGTTTATTGAGGGGGCTGAAGGAGTGTAATATGGCAGCACTTAGTGACTCCCAAATCCTGGATCTAATCCATGCTCAGCAACTACAAATTGAACCACTGATTGCAGACAATGTGCAGCCTGCCAGTGTAGATCTTACTCTGCATAAAACGATTTCGCTCTTGAGGCCTGGCGATGAGCCAATAGACAGTAAAAGCATAAAAGCAGACAAGGACTCTCTTTTTGAGGAGTTGGAAATACCAGCAGACGGATACATCCTTCAGCCCATGGGCTATGTTATTGGACACTCTTCAGAGTTCATTGCGCTGCCTCAAAATGTGAACGGAGTGATTCTTAACCGGAATAGCCTAGCCCAAATAGGCATAGATGTTACACCCAGTGCATACATTAATCCTGGTTTTTCTGGACGGAAAACAATTTTAATTCATAATTTCGGAAGACGAAGCGTCATTCTTCATAAGGGTATGCGTATTTGCCAACTTGTTCTTTTTGCGCTTGGTGCAGCCTCATTACGAAGCTACGATGACAGACACAAAGAAAGCCACATTATAGATTACGCAAGAAGTTGTGTTGGATCTGATGTTCTAATTGAAGGATCAAGTCACAATTTGGATAATTCTCTTTCAAAGATCCTCGATAATATGCTTCAAAAAGCAAAGCAGGGTTAGGCAGGGATCCAATAGAAGCGAGACAGAGCCTTAGAGATTTTTTACTAAAAGAAACTGATCTTCATAAGCGTATCTTAACTAAAGCGGCAAGGAATGATCTCACAGAAATCTGCCAGTCCATAGGTGAAAGCAGAGAATCTTTTTCTAATAATGAAATCAAAACGTATATAGCTGCTAACTACTCTGAATTACATAAAAGAACCATAGAAGCAGTAGAATAGGTCTGTAAAAGACTTCTTCCTGAAAAGAAATTGATATATCTTACCAGACAATTCGCTATAATTTCCGCGCTTTTAATACCAGCTTTGATATCGTTGTGTGCATATCTGATGACGCTCGTAAAGAATCAGCCGATAGACGCAACTAATGCTGGTATGTGTCTGGCAAGCATTCTATTTCTTGTTGTCTTCCTGATAGCGTCAGCATCATTTTTTCTGCGAAATAGGAAATAGATTGTGAAATCATCCCCCCTCTCCGGGGGGTATGCTGTCGGGCACACTGCTAAGCTACGAGCATATGGCCCCGGCATCCTCGGATGTCGGCTTGGGCTCACCTTCCATGGAGGGTGAGCTCTTCTTTTTCCCTATGCACATTTCAAATTTTCATACGCGTAGCATAGTTACAGAACGAGCTACTAGGCCAGAAATGACACTTGCTTTGCGGCTTAGGGACGGATTCATACTCCTTATTGATGGAAACGTACCATACTCTTGGCACGGATCGTAGGCTAGGGATCCTCATGCATCCCTAAAAAACTGAAGAACTGTGGCTAGACGCGCCGGGAGACTGTCTGGACATGCAGACGCGCTGTCTCGTTGCCCAGTTCTGCAGCACGCTCATACCATTTTCGCGCTTCAGAAAGATTCAAAGCCACCCCGCGCCCGCTTTCATAAAGTCTGGCAAGGGCCACCTGAGCATCGTCGTCATCGTTTTCCGCCGCACGTAAGTACCAGTAGGCCGCAAGCTGCTCGTCCTGGGGTACGCCCAGCCCTTTTTCATAAAGCCTGGCAAGCCAAAGCTGAGCCACGGCATGATCCTGTTCGGCGGCGCGCCTGTAGCAATTGGCTGCCGCCTGATAATCCTGCGCAAGTCCATCGCCCTCGGCATAGAGCACTCCTAAGGCCACAAGCGCCAAGGCATGGCCCTGATCCGCGGCTTTTTGATACCATTGGGCTGCCATCTGGGCATCCTCTTTGACGATTTCTCCTTCATCGTAGAGCCAGCCCAAAGCGTATTGTGCCTCAGCATGCCCCTGTTTGGCTGCTTTTTCATACCAGGCGCAGGCCTGGCGTCCATCCACAGGCAAACCGCAGAGCCCTTCGGCGTACATCGCACCCAGCCTCCATTGCGCATCCGCAAGTCCCTTTTCGGCCAGAGGCCGAATACAGGCTTCTCTTTCGTCCATCACCCTATCCAACAGTTCAGTGTCAACACAAGTCCCGCCTTCGCACAGACCAATTCTCAGCAATCTTTATCTTCTAGTCGTCCAACCTTGCGAGGGGCTTTTTTTCTGTGAAGCCTCTCATGACTAACATCATGTGTTCCTCATGCCGCCAATGGACCCAAGGCTCTTTGCCATCGCCCTTGAGAGCGTCGCGGTGCCTATCGCTCTCTACGGGACAGACTTGAGAAACTTTTGCGCCAGAAAGACATGACTATTGCCGTAACACGATTTCCAGGACATCAAGGGCCGCCTGAACAAGATGCATTTGCGCCTGTTCTCCCATATGTCCTAAACGAAAAACCTTACCGGCCATGGGACCAAAGCTGCCGGCGACAATAAGTCCCCGTTTACGTAACGCTTCTTGCCAGGCAGGCCAGGTATACGCAGAAGGAAGTTTGGCACAGGTTACCGTTGGCGAGGCAAAGGAAGGATCTCGTGGCCAAAGAGCAAGACCAAGCGTGGCTAAGGATTTCAGCACAAATTGTTGGCAGCTGAGGTGACGCTGAAAAACATTGTCTAGGCCTTCCTGAAAAATCGCCGTCAAGGAAGCATTGAGAGCAGCCATCCCATGCCAATTGGGCGTATAGGGGCAGCGCCCGTCCTGATAGATGGAACGGAATGGCAAAAGCGCATCATAGCCCTGATAGTTGACTTCCTCCATTCTGGCAAAGGCCGCAGGACTCACACTGGCAAAGCAGAGAGAAGGAGGCAGGGAGAGACATTTTTGCGAACCGCCCAAAGCTAAATCAACCTGCCAGGCATCCACAGCAATTGGTGTACCGCCAATACTGGACACCATGTCCACATAAAAAAGCGGAATGCCCAAATCCTTTTTGATTTTGGCCAGCCCTTCCAAAGGATTGAGCGTTCCGGACGGCGTTTCGCAATGACAGGCACAGAGCAGTGTTGGCTGAAAAGCCGCCGCTTTGTCAAAAATCTGCGAGAGAACTGCCGCATCGACAACGCTCGCAAAGTCAAGGGAAAAGATCTCCGTTTGGCAGCCGAGGCTTTTCGCCATCGCAAACATGCCCTGGCTAAAAACGCCATTGGCCACAACAAAAACGCGATCGTGCTCCGTAACCACACTTTTCAGAGCGCCCCACAAGGCAAGCATGCCTTCCCCGCTCATGATCAGCACACGGTTCTTGGTGCCCATCAGTTTTTGCAGGCCACGCTCACAGGCGGCATACAGGGGAAGAAAATCCGCATCAATCTGTCCTGAAGGATAGTCGGCGCTGAGGGCATCAAGGACGTATTGGGGAATGGTGACAGGACCTGGAACCATGGGAATAGGCGCATACATCGGAAACTCCTCTGGTGTGTCTGGGGACAAACAAAACAAGGCAGACCAATGACTCAAGGACTAAGAGCAAGAGCGATCAGCTTCATTGTCAACAATCGGAGCTGCTCCCAACTGCTTGCAAGGTGGCAAAGACGAATGTCTCCTGACAGCGAAGAAACTCCACGGAAGACATCGTAAAGACGTATTCCTAATGAGGCACCTATGCGAATACGCCCAACAAAGCAAGCAAAAATTGACGTTGTGGGAGTGGGCCTTTTTTCAAGCCGCAAGGCGAATCTTTCCGGTCAGCCTCAGGCTTTGCCCACCGTTATGGAAAACCGACATAATATTATAAATCTTTATATTTTTCCATTCTTCTCATCACTACGCTTTCGTGTCCGCTTTTGCCCAAGCGCGTTTCGTTTGCTGTAACGCTCCAAGGGCTGACATTCCCCAGATGAAAATATTTTGCATGCCAGCATACGGTTATGCTAAAAACCTATGGGTTCTGCTTGAACAGGCGATATCAACAGTTTTTTATGTCAATAAATTGTTAAAGATTTTCAACGTTTAAAGAGACAGGACGCAGCCTGCCTGGACGAACTACCAGATGGCCTAAAAAATCAGCTCGTGCCAAGACAAAAAGTGATTCTTACCTACCCGAAACGTTCTTTGGCGCAACACACGCAAATGCGGACGAAAGTCCCCGTCCGGCAATATCTTGAGTGAGCCCTACTCAATATAGCCAATTTGACCTCGGCAAGAACATATGCCATAAGTCAGTTTTTTACACGCAAGAAGTACAGACGACTTCGTACCTTGGGGCCAGACGAAAACATTGCCCACAGAAGGATTCGCTAGATGATTGATCACGAGAAGATTTGCACAGCGGTCCGTCTCTTCCTCGAAGGGATCGGCGAAGATCCCAGCCGTGAAGGGCTCAGGGACACCCCCGCCAGAGTGGCACGCATGTGTGAAGAACTCTTTCAGGGCTACGGCCAGAATGCCAAAGAACATCTCGCAACCCAGTTCTCAACACCCCATAACGGCCTTGTCATGGAGAAAGACATCAGCTTCTACTCCATGTGTGAACACCACCTCCTGCCCTTTTTCGGGCGCATTCATATTGCCTATATTTCCAATGGCAAGGTGCTTGGCTTAAGCAAACTCGCGCGTACGGTGGAGGTCTACTGCCGCAGACTGCAGATTCAGGAGACCTTAGGCTATGACATCGCTTCCTCCATCATGCATGAACTTGCGCCCAAGGGCGTCATGGTGGTGATCAAGGCCAGCCATATGTGCATGAGCATGCGCGGCATTAAGAAAGACTGCGCGGAAACGTTGACGGTTGCCACACTGGGCTGTTTTCAGGAAGATAAGGAACTGATGAATTCCTGTATGCGCGAACTGCTCAATGCCTGAGCTTAAGCCAAGCATCTTTTCCATTGACGAATCCAAGCCAACAACGTATTCAAAAACTTGGCACACGTCACAGCACTTCACCGTCCGGCATCCCTATTGCCGCTGCCAAGAGCACGGTGAAAGAGGCAGTGCTTCTGACGCAACGTGTTTTGGTAAACACAAGTTTCCTGCTTGGGGAACGTGCCGAATTCTTTTCCCTGCAAGGGACCAGCAAAGATGTGCGGGCGTCTGAGCGGTTCTTAACGGCGGGTCATTTTTCAAAAGGAGAGCGTTGAATGAAAAAACTTCTTTTGGCTGCATTGCTGACAGTTGCCCTTGCTGTGCCAGCATTTGCCGGCGATTCCGGTGTCTACGCCGGAATCAAGGTTATGGACTCCTATCAGAGTACAGGCGACATCTCCACCAGTGGAAGAGCTGGAGCCTTTGACACCAAGAGCTATTCACAGAATACCTTTGGTGGCGGTATTTTTTTGGGCTACGATTTTTTTAAACAGCACAATACGCCCATTCGTGCCGAAGTTGAATTCGCCATGCGCAGCAGCGTGAACACCGACTATGATCTCAAGCGGCGTTTCCCCGGCGTTTCCGGCGCCAATCTCAAGAGCGAATACAATATGCACACCATCATGGCCAATGCCTATTACGACTTCCACAACGACTCCCCGTTCACACCCTATGTCGGCGGCGGACTGGGTCTGGCCATTATCAATAGCAAATACGAAGCTGAAGTCTTCAACAACAGCGGTTCATCCATCAGCGACAGCTATAATACTTCCAATACCGCACTGGCCTACAATCTGGGCGTAGGCTGCTCATACGATTTCACAGACGCTCTGACCGCAGATTTTGCCTATCGCTTTGTGGGTACGAGCTTCCACGAAACCGATAAGAGTCTCGGCGGAACAAAATTTAAAGTCGGTATGGCCAACTACGCCAACGAATTTAGCATGGGTCTGCGCTTCAACTTCTAGCCGTCAGTTTTCCAATCAAAAAGGGCGCTCTGTCTCGCACAGAGCGCCCTTTCTTATTTTGTGTGGCGGCCGAGCTAGCAAAGAAATGCCTACACCTTGCCACGCAGAGGGATAAATCGGCCGCCCCCATGCTTGCCTGACAAATTGGCAAGACGCAAGGCACAGTGGGTCTAAAAATCCCTAAAGGAGCCCAAGACCTTCCAGAAATTCCCTCTCGTCGAAGGTCGAGGTAAGCGCCAAGGTCACTCCAAGTTGAAAAAAAGCTTCGAGAGCAAACAACAAATTCACCACTTCTTTTTTTTCTTTTTCCTGAATCCGTGGGCTAATAATCGACAAAAATTTAATAGACATCTCGTAAATGATAAAAATCATTGACTTTTTTTACGGGACTCAGACGGCTAAAATTTTCACCCGTCAGCCGATTTTTGCGTTTTGTTAAACTTATGTTATTTTTTCAAGGGCTTGCTCTGAATAAACGACTGCTATTTTTCCCCATTAATCAAGATCTGTAAATTTTTTAACTGTCTCAGTGAAC
>JAILPJ010000072.1 GCA_024699605.1 Desulfovibrio sp.
TGCACATAAATATGCGATAGCAAGAAATTTTGAGAATCTTATTGAAAATCTCTCAAGAGAAAAGATTGATATAAGACTTGGTATGACTATAGATGACGTTGAAAAATGGGCAAATAAGCGTAAATTATATAAAATTGATTCAAAAAAAGATTCTGTGTATAACTTTAGTCAAAAAGATGGTTGAACATTTCATGATTTATCTTTTTCAGTTACATTCCAGAAAGGAAAAGTAGTAATGATAAAAACGTACAACTTAAATGAATTTGAGTTTAATAAAGATGATGTGATTGGTTTAAAGGCTTTAAAAGAAGTTCAGGCTAACGAGTGCTGGTCTAGACGTAATTACGTTGATCCAAATTCATTAAAAAATGGATATGATTTTGTTTTTTTGACAGAGTTAGGTAAACCGAATGAAGAATGTATGGGCTCTGATAGGGCAAATTTGACTATAGGCCAGCCAGGACTTTTATATCCGAAGCATATATTGAAATAAAAAATTTTACTAGGTTGGAAAGATTATATATTGATCAAGAATCGATGTACTGGTAAAAACATAAAAGCTGTTTAAAAATATCGAAAAACTGTTAATTCTGATCGGATTTATTGCACAAAATCATCTGAATCGGTATAAAATTTTGCCGGAAACCCTGTATATTTGAAAACGGAAAGATTGTACATTTCTGCCAGAGCAGGTCTACAGTATGGTCCAGAATATCCAGCCGTGCAGCGTAGAACATCGCCAAGTGTCATTGAAGACAGAGCTCATCTGGACATCTTCTGGAAATTGCAGAGAACGGCTCGTGTCATTTTGGTTGGCCGGAACACCTTCTCATGCAAGACGCATGGGAGCGGGTGAGATCTGTCAAGTTTGAGCCGTTTACCTGCGTTCTGATTGTGGCAATGGACGTAGCGTTTATCAACGAGTGTTATAGAAAGGAGCAGATATACCGTGGCTGCCTTTTAGTCAGGCAAATGCTTTGAATATACAGCATCAAAATGATATGTCAAATTTATAGCTGTACATCGTCATCCCTTTCAATGGCCACGATCCTGCATCCAAGGGTTGTGGCTTGATGAAGCTTGTCGTCAAAGAAAAGCTTGCCCTTCCCACGCCCGATTTCGGTGATTGTAGGATAACGCCAAAAGCTGCGGGTAGACAGTCTGTCATGACAGATGTCGCATTCCTCGAAAATCCACAATCTCATGGGCTAATCCTTACGAAGAACCTGATGATCTGCAATTTCTTGGATAGTATCCGATGGGATTATGGTGTGAGAAGGATGGGTAAAAGACCACCTTCTCGATTGTGTCAAGATTCAGCGTTTTTGCCAGCGTCTTTTTCCACACGGGCCTCGTAGATCTGGAAAAAAGCCGCTTCAAGATGTTTGGTAAAGCCAGCAACATCAAGCAGGGGAGAGTGACGGAGACGTTCGCGTAGCGAGACGTGCAGAAGGAGCAAAAGACGTAGATCGCTGGCAAGACCTGTGGCGATCTTGATATAGTGCTCGGTATTGCAGGCGCAGAGTTCTTCAAGATCCAGCTGTTTGAGGATGGCATAGCCCTGGCGGCCGACAACACTTTGACCGATCAGCGTAACGACTGGCACCCCCATCCAAAGCGCATTGCAGGTGGTGATTCCGCCTGAAAAGGGGAAGGTATCCAGAGCAATATCCACATCGTGATATTCGGCAAGCATAGTCTGATGGGGACTCCAGCCTCTGAGTTCAATGCGGCTTGGCTCAATGCCTCGTCTTTCAAAAGCCTGAAGAATCCGCTTGCCCATGGCAGGATCATGGAAAGTCTTCCATTTGAGCAGAAGATGGGCTTGCTCTTGCTGGGCAAGGATCCTAGCCCAGACATCCAAAAGCTTTGCATTCAACTTTGTGGTGTTGTTGAAACAGCCAAAGGTGATATAGCCGTTTTTCAGACAGGGAAGTGTGGGGTCAACCAGAGGCTCTTCACTAATGGGCTGATAACAGAAGCGAATGACTGGCAGGCGGACAATGGGCTCAACATATTCTTTTTCTGAACCAGGAGGAGCATGCCAGGGATCAAGGAGTACGGCATCAAGACAGTCCAGACCTGTGCTTGCCCAATAGCCCAGCCAGCTGATCATGGTTGGGGCCGGTTGCCTGGCAAAGACCGTCAGACGGTTGTGGGTGGTGAAGCCTGAGAGATCAACCAGAAGATCAATGGCATCATCACGGATCAATTTTTCCAGCTCCTGATCAGAAAGAGCAGCTACGTGGCGTAGTGTGCAAAAGCCGGCAAGATAGTGGAGAATGGGGTTGTCATCGTCTTTTCCCGCATTATAGGCGAAAAGCCTAAGGCGTGTACGATCGTGGCTGGCAATAATGCCACGCAGAAAAAAGCCCACAGGGTGCACTTTGAAATCGCCTGAGACATAGCCGACTCTGAGCGGGCGGCCATGGAGAGGACGGGCAGGCGGCCTGTGCACGCTTTGAGGCTGTGCCTTTTTGGCCCAGCATCTGGCCAAGGCTTTTTGCTGCCTTGGGCTTTTTTGGGGATCGTAGCTTGCGTGGAAGATCAGGTAAAAGAAGACATCCTGACTCTTGGGAAAGATCTTCAGCAGTTTTCGGTCAATACTCTGCGTCAGATCGTGGCAGGCCGCCTCGGCCGCTATGGCGCCAAGCAGATAAAGGGCAGATTTCTTGACGGCAATGACCTCAAGTTCGGATCCCTTGGCGTATTCTATAGCGTGATTACAGAGCGTCTCGGCATCGGAGAGATAGCCCATGTCATTGAGAATTTCGGCAAGGACAATGAAACAGAGGGGTTTTTCCCGAGCAAAGCTTGTGGAAGATAGGGCAAGCGCTGCCAGCCGCGCCTTGGGAAACTCGTGCTTGTCGTAGAGCCTTCGGATTTTGCTCAGTTTTTCGTCAAAGCGCTTTTGGGCGGGAGAAGCTTGGGAAGGCAGGGAAGCATTGGAGGGTTGCGTGGCTTGTGCCATGGTTTTTTCCTTGAGACGAGCAAAAGCCATGGGCACAGCCTGGGCGGGCAAGAGAATGTTTCGGGCAGCGCCGTAAGCTTTGGTTGGCAAAGGCCCATCGAGGAGCCGGTGTTTTGCCGAAACCGTTTTCGCCAATTAGACCAGCGCAAAAGGCGTTTTGGCTGCAGGCAGGCGGCTAATAGCCTTTGAACTTCAGTTCACGGTAATGGTCACAGCCATCCTGGTTGCCATTGTCGCAGGCGCGTCCATACCAGCCTTTGGCAAGGCTATAATCCTGTTTGACGCCAAAGCCATTGGCATAGAGATAGGCCAGATGCAGTTGCGCCTCCGCATCGTTCTGGACGGCTGCCATCTCAAACCATTCTTTGGCCTTGTGATAGTCTCGGGCGCTTGCCTGGCCATTGCAATAGAGCAGACCGAGAGCAACTTGAGCCTTGGCGTAGCCCTGCTTGGCTGCCCGTTCATGCCAGGCTTTGGCCATCTTGGAGTCTTGGGCGACTCCTGTGCCATTGGCAAAGAGCAATCCCATATTGTACTGGGCCATGGCATCGCCTTGCAGCGCAGCTTTTTCGTACCACTGTCTGGCTTTGGCGTAATCCTTGGGCACGCCGTTTCCGGTATGGTACATAAAGCCAAGATTGACCTGCGCTCCCAGATCACCCTGCAAAGCCGCTTTTTCGTACCACATCTTAGCCTTGGTCAAATCCTGTTCAATGCCCAGGCCCTTGGTGTACATGATGCCCAGATTGCACTGAGCCTGGGGATAGCCCTGTTTGGCCGATTTTTCGAACCAGGTAAAGGCTTTCTTGTAATCAACATTCACGCCTATGCCTTCGAAGTAGCGGGAGCCCATTTCCAGCTGTGCCTTGGGATTGCCCATCTCGGCCCAGAGCTTATGCAGAAGATCGCTGTACCGGCTTGGCAGAAGCACAGCCAGGCTTCCCACGATGAAGCAGCAAATAAGAAAAATGGCCCAGAACTTCTTCATGGCATTTCGTGCGCTTGAAAGACAGCAGCCTGAAAGGAGAGCTTAGAGATACTTTCTGACTTGCTGACAGGTAAAGACCGGTCCGTCCGTGCAGACGTAGCGGCTGCCGATATTGCAACGACCACAGATGCCAATTCCGCATTTCATGCGGCGCTCAAGGGTTGTGAAAATGTCGTTTTCGGCAAAGCCCAGCTCAAGCAAGGTCTCAACGGTGTATTTGATCATGATGGGCGGCCCGCAGAGAATGGCCAGGCTGTTTTTGGGACTGGGCGCCAAGGCTTTGAGGACCTGGGGCACCATGCCTTCTTTGTGCGGCCAATTGGCATCGGCCTTGTCCACGCAGAGGGTACAGTGGAGATCCTTGTGACTGAGCCATTGAGGCAGCTCATACTGATAGCTCATGTCCTTTGGTGTGCGCGCGCCAAAGAGCAGGCTGATGTCTCCGTAGTCAGAGGCCCGCTCCAAAACATGCAGCATAATGGTGCGCACAGGCGCCATGCCGATGCCGCCGCCGATAAAGTAGAGGTTTTTGCCAAGCCAGTCGTTGTAGGGAAAGAAATTGCCAAGAGGCGCACGCACGCCAAGCACTTCGCCAGGTGTCAGTTTGTGCAGGGCACGCGTTACCTCGCCCACTTCCATGATGGAAAACTGCAGGTAGTCTTTTTGTGACGGCGGCGAATTGATCACAAAGGTCGCCTCGCCCACGCCAAAAACCGAAAGCTGGGCTACCTGACCTGGTTCAAAGTGAAAGCGCTCCATGGCGTCATCGTCTTCCAGTATAACGCGCAGGGTTTTGATCTGATTTGTCTCGCGTATCACCTCAATCACCCGGGCGGGCATGGGCAGGTAGGGATTGCCATTGATCAGCGGGCGGGCTGGCAGGCCCTGCTGCATGCGCGGCGTAGCTTTTGCTGTGTCAGCCATCAGCTGGCCTCCTTGGCACGTTGTTGTGGGGAAGTGGCAGCAAGTGCCGCAAGCACAATCGCTCGAATATCCAGGCCAACAGGACAGTGCGTCACACAGCGACCACAGCCGCTACAGGAAAACGCTCCCCAGTTTTCAGGATAGCTTGAAAACTTGTGGCTTACGCGATTGCGCATGCGCTGGGCTTTGTCTGGACGGGGATTGTGGCCACTGGCTTCTTCCGTGAAGTGTCTGGCCATGCAGGTGTCCCAGCTGCGCAGGCGTACGCCCTCTTCGTGGTCTTTTTTTCCAAGACGTTCATCGGTGATGGTAAAACAGTAGCAAGTGGGGCAGACATAGGTGCAGGCGCCGCAGGATAGGCAGGCCTGGGTCCAATGGCGCCAGAAGTCCTGGTCGTCAAAAACCTCAGCAAGTTTTTGCGGGGCCTGCGAGAGATCCGGGGCTTTTTCGAGGCTCTGCCAGGCGGCTTTTCTGGCGCTCGTTGCCTGCTCGCTTTTTTCACCGGCTTCGGGAAGTTGGCTTGCCGCAAGCAGCTTTTTGCCCTTGTCGGTTATGGCCTGCAGCACAAAGCCCTCGGCGATTTCCGTCATGAGAATATCCGAGCCTTCGGGAGAGCTTGGGCCTGCGCCGGTCCAATGACAAAAGCAGGTTGCGCAGCCGCTTGAGCAGGTGAGGGTTAGCACGCAAAGAGCTTCACGGCGTTTGGCATAATAGGGATCGCGGAAGAGTCCTTCAAGATACGGGCGATCGAGAATGGCAAAACCTCTGGCATCACAGGGCCTTGCGGCAAAGAGCACGGTCGGTGTGCTGGCCTGACTGTCATCCAGGGACACGTCAACCTTTTCAGGCTGTGCGCTGTCTTTTTGCATTGTGTAGCGGAAGAGCACTTCCGACTGGGGCAGGACCAGATGCTTGGGGGCAACCGTCGCCTTGTCGAGGAGGATTTCCTGCCCTTTTTGCCAGGGGGCAAAGATCACGCTTTGGCGCACACCGGCCTGCTTTTGCGGGCAAAAAACGGTGTAGCCTGTCTGTATAAGCTTTGCCAGAAAATCGCCAATGGCCTCTCTGGCCAGAAAACGGTCACTGTTCATTCCCAGCTCCTCTCCTGAATATTGGCTTCTTCTTGGGCGTAGGTGAGAAGCGGTGGCACGGCCTTGGGGTCAAGTCCGGCCTGATAGCCGTCAAAGAGCTCTGAGATAACGCGGTTGAGATGCGCACGCAGGGCAAAGATGGGAATGCCCATGGGACAGTTGGCCTGGCATTGTCCGCAGCCTGTGCAGCGACCGGCCAGGTGCAGAGCGTGGATGATCTGAAAGAAGAATTTTTCTTTGACCGAAGCCTTGGCGCTCTGCCAATGTGGTTCGCGGCTTTCGGCTATGCATTGATCGCGGCAGACGCACATGGGACAGCTGTTACGGCAGGCATGACAGAGAATGCAGCGCGAAAGGCAGGCGCGCCAGAAGCCCAGGCGCTCAGTAAGGCTTAGGCTGTCAAGAAAAGCCAGCTCAGGACATTGCGCAGTTGTCGCGGACTCGCCAGTAAACTCACCGATCGGATAATCAGCAAGAACTGGCGTGTCATTGGGGCAGCTTAGGCAGCGGCTTTGCAGATAATCGGCAGTGGCTAAGGTCACGTCTTTGCCGTCCACGCGCAATTTGAGCGCAGAGTCTGTGATCTCAAGGCCTTCGAGCTTCTGATAGCGTCCAAGCGCCTCTTCCACCAGGGGGAGATCCAAAAGACCCTGACAGGGCAGGGCAAAGATCACAAGCTCTTCACGGTTGATTATCCCTTCCTGCAGAAGTTGAACCAGACTTTTCGCTTCACAGCCGCGGACAATGATGCCGACCTTTCGGCCTTTGAAGTCAGGCAGATAGCGGACCAGATTGTTGTGGCAGGTGGCGTCGCAGCGCAGTTTTTGGAG
Organism: Desulfovibrio sp.; assembly: GCA_024699605.1. GTDB lineage: Bacteria > Desulfobacterota > Desulfovibrionia > Desulfovibrionales > Desulfovibrionaceae > Desulfovibrio. The sequence continues at coordinate 6,805 of JAILPJ010000072.1, forward strand.
ATCATCGGCGCTCTGGATAAAAAGCGGCACACTGTGCAAAAGGTCACGGCCTTGCTGCCAGCCAAGCACACAGTCAAGATCCGCAAGCTTGTCTGAGATCGCTTCTTTGAGTTTGGCCAGCCAATCCTGTTTGCCTACGCCAAGTGGGCGGTGCTTTTCCTGGGTCAGGGTCAATGCTTTTTCCAGAGGCTCAACATCCTCAAAGCGGGGAGCAGGCTCCAGGGCATGAATCTCTTCGGTAAAGCGGGTCACGACCTGTTGCCAGCGGCTACCCTCTGAAGCCGAAACCCAGGTGTAACTGAAACGCTGAGGATCAATGCCCAGAATCGGCAGAAAACGCTTGAGCACCTCAAGGCGTCTGCGCGCATAGAAATTGCCGCTTCCATAGTGGCAGTCCCTGGGATGACACCCGGACACCAGTACGCCGTCGGCACCGTTCAACAGGGCTTTGACCACAAAAAGGGGATTGACGCGACCGGAGCAGGGCACGCGGATAATGCGCAGATCTGTTGGCTGATTGGCTCTGGCAACCCCTGCCGTGTCAGCTCCGCCGTAGGAGCACCAGTTGCAGAGGAAGCCCACAATTCTCCGTTCTTCATTGGCTAGAGCTGACATAGAGTATCGACCTCCGCCAGGATCTGATTGTCAGTGGCATGGGCGAGCTGAATGGCACCCTGGGGACAGGTGGCTGTGCAAAGTCCGCAGCCCTGACACATGGTGGCAATGACCTCGGCTTTTTCTTCCCCTCTGACCTGCGAGCTTTTGATGGCTCCGTAGGGACAGCAGCGTAGGCATTTACCGCAGCCAATGCAGCGTTTCAGCACAACCTGGGCGATCTGTGGATTGCTGGCCAAGGTTTCTTTGGCAAAAAGCGTCAGAACCTTGGCTGCCGCAGCTGAGCCCTGCGCCACAGAAGCCGGGATATCCTTGGCGCCCTGGCAGACGCCGGCCAGAAAGACACCGGCGGTATTGGTTTCCACGGGCTTGAGTTTGACATGGCTTTCCAGGAAAAAGCCGTAGGCGTCGTAGGAGATACGCAGTTTTTCCGCAAGTTCCCTGGCCCCCTTGCTGGCCTCAATGCCGACGGCCAAGACCACAAGATCCGCCTTGATTTCCACAGGTCGTCCCAAGAGCGTATCCATGCCGAGCACGGTCATTTGCCCCAGACCGTCGGGAAAAATCTGCGAGACGCGACCGCGGATATATTGGGTCCCGTATTCCTCCTGAGCGCGGCGCGTGAATTCGTCGTACATTTTGCCGGGGGCGCGGATATCCATATAGAAGACATAGGACTGGGAATCGGGAAGATGGTCCTTGGTCAGAATGGCCTGTTTGGCTGTATACATGCAGCAGAAGCCTGAGCAGTAGGGCCGGCCAATGGCTGGGTCGCGTGAACCCACGCATTGCACGAAGACCACGCTTTTGGGCTCCTTGCCGTCGGACGGTCTGACAATATGGCCCTGCGTGGGACCTGAGGCATTCATCAGGCGTTCATAGGCCAAGGAGGTGATCACATCGGGATACCTGCCGTGCCCGTACTGACCATAGACGGTCCAGTCCATGAGATCATAGCCTGTGGCCACCACGATGCTGCCCACATTTTCTGTGACAAAGGTGTCTTCCATGGCAAAGTCAATGGCCTGCGTGGGACAGACTTTGGCGCAGACACCGCACTTTTTGCCAGACAGCTGGCGACAAAAATCCTTATTGATCACTGCTTTTTTGGGAATGGCCTGGGGAAAGGCGATGGTGATGGCCGTGGTCTTGGCTATGCCTTCATTGAAGTGATCATAGGACGTTTTGGAGGGGCATTTTTCCGTACAGGTGCCGCAGCCTGTGCATTTGTCCCAGTCCACATAGGTTGCCCGTTTGCGAATTTTGACGGTGAAATTGCCCACATAGCCTGAAATTTCTTCGATTTCGGCATGGGCGTAGAGGCTGATTTTGGGGTGCTGAGCCACATCCACCATCTTGGGACCCAGAATACAGGCCGAGCAGTCGACCGTGGGAAAGGTCTTGTCCAGCTTGGCCATCTTGCCGCCAATGGTGGCTTCGCGTTCCACCAAAACCACGGGAATGCCACCTTCGGCACAGTCAAGGGCCGCTTGGATGCCGGCAACACCGCCACCGATGATTAACACACGCCGGGTAATGGGAAATTCCTGAGACCTAAGCGGGCTGTTTTGGCGCAGTTTTTCAACGGCCAGACGCACGAGTTCCGCGGCTTTGTGAGTATTGGCGGCGATGTCTCGCCCGATCCAGGAGACGTGTTCCCGGATGTTGGCCATTTCGAACATATAGGGATTAAGGCCTGCGCGTTCCACGGTTTTGCGGAAGGTCGGCTCATGCATGCGCGGCGAGCACGAGGCCACAACCACGCCGTCCAACTGATGTTCGTGGATAGCCGCTTCAATGGCCGCCTGACCTGGTTCGGCGCAGGTGTACATGGGATCGGTGGCATAGACCACATCAGGGTAGAGGGCTGCCTGGGCAGCCACTTGCGCACAATCAACTGTGCCACCGATATTGCTGCCGCAGTGGCAGACGAAGACACCAATTCTCATCGTTCCACCTCGTTGTGGCTTTGGGGCTCAGAAGTCAGGGAGTCTTGTTTGGGGCTGAGTTTGGCAAGCAAAGCGTCGATGGGCACAACGAGTTTGGACAGACCGAGATCCTTGGGGGCTAAACCAAGGGCCAAGCCAATGATTTGGGTGTAATAGGGCACAGGCAGGCCAAAGTGGCGCCCCATGGCCTTTTCGGCCTGAGCCTGTCTGAGATCGAGATTCATCTGACAGAGAGGACAGCAGGTGACTATGGCGTCGGCTCCGAGATTGGCGGCAAGCTCCAGAATGCGGCCGCAATTGTGAGCGGTTAAAGGGCGTTTGGGAATGCCAAAAGCCGCCCCGCAGCAGGCGGTTTTCAGGGGAAAGTCGAGCATTTCTGCGCCCAGAGCCGTCAGCATACGCTCCATGAGCATCGGGTTCTCAGGATCTTCAAAGCGCATCAGTTCCGGTGGCCGGCTCATCAGGCAGCCATAGTAGGCCACAAGTTTCAGCCCCTGGAGAGAGGTGCGGGCTTTTTTGGCGAGCTCCTCACAGGAGACAAGCTCTGCCATGGCTTGCATGACTGAGGTGCTTTCTGGCAGGGTCTCGGCACAGGGGCTGTCGAGCAGAGCATTGACCTCTTGGCGGAAAGCGGCATCTTCAAGACGTTTGCTTGTGGCTTTGAGATTGGAAAGACAGCTTGGGCAGGGTGTCACAAGCAAATCCGCACCGGCTTTGGCCGCCAGATCGAGATTGCGTGCGCAGAGGGCTGAAGAGAGAAGATTGCTGACAGCATGGGCTGGCGTTGAGCCACAGCAGTTCCAGTCGGAAAGTTCCCTGAGACTGATGCCGAGAGCGTTCAGTACGGCCTGTGTGGACAGTTCATAGTCAAGAGACGAGCCCTTGGCCGAACAGCCGGGAAAATAGGCAAGTTGCATTACAGGCCCTCCTTGCTTTCCCGAAGTTTTTGGGCCTCTTTTTGGGCAAAACGGGTGAAAATACGGCCGACAGCGTCTTTGCCTGGATGACTGTGGGGGAGAAGGCCCAGCTTGCCCTTGGCCAGTGCCTGGGGTGCCAAATCCACATCGGTGGTCAGGCGCAGGCTTCTGAGCATATAGAGCACCATGGTGCCGATTTCATAGGAACGGCCAAAGGCTCGCAGGCAGTTCAAAAACGAGAGCCAGAATTTTTCCACCACAGGCACAGAGATCTTTTTCTCTTCACGTGCCAGATGGCGCAGGGTGTCCATGACACGGGCAACGTCAATGGCGTTGGGACAGCGCAGGGAGCAGGTGGCACAGCCCAGGCAGAGCCAGAGGCTTTTGGCGCCAAGCGCCAGATCCTTTTGCTCGAGCTGAACTGCCCGCATGATCTGGTTAACCTGCAGATCGTAGGCAAAGGCCGCAGGACAGCCTGCCGAGCAGTTGCCGCACTGATAACAGGTGTGAATAGCCTGTTGGCTCAAGGTGGCCACTTTTTGGGAAAAACTTGGATTGTCGCTGCCATTGGCATGCAGACAAGCGTTGAGGCAAAGAGTATCGTTCATCGGATCATCAGCGCAGATTTTGGCCCAAAGACCAGAGAAAGGGCTGCCTCCTGGGACTTTTGTACCCGTATCAAAGTTATCAATCAAGGAGAGATCTGTTGGCAAAGGCGCAACCTTGCCTCAATCGTGTTTGACTCTGTCACGGACTTCCGCACGTAAGGCAGGTGGAAAGGTTTCTGGCTCACCCACGATTCGGCAGCAAGCGCGTTGGTAATGTTCGAATTTGACGCCTTCTCCTATTATTCGATCGTTGTTTTGAGCGGTTGGAGGCGTTGGCTGCGCTTTTTCGGCCATAAGGAACTCCCTGATTGATGGATCGCTGGACTGAGAAGAGCTGATCCATGGTGATATAGCTTCGTAGGTTTCCGTATTCTTCCAGTATGTTCTGAATTCTCTTGAGCTGCTTTAGCTATTCATCGCTCTTGGATTGTAGATGTCTGAAACTTCTTCAAGTTCATAGCCGTCGTACCATCTTTGAGAAATCCAAAAGGCGAAAGACCACGTTTTCAGGCCTGGAATGAAAGCGAAATTTTTTTTGGCAAGCCGTGGGATTCTCGATTTTCTTGCGCTATTTATGTCTTCTCAGTCTTGTCGTTCCGCTTTCATATTCTTTTTCTGTTTATACATTTCTTGATCAGCGCGGATGAATACAGATTCGTAACCAGTATCTATTTCCTTATTAAATATAGCATAGCCAAGTGCTGCAGAGATCTTTTCCCAGTATTCAAGATGGCTATCTGCGGCTAGAGTATCTATTTCATTGTAAAACTGTAATCTAAGATTTTCTATGTTTTCATAATCCATATCTTTTAAAATGATGGCAAATTCATCGCCACCAATACGGAATACCGGTGAATGAGCAAAAATATTACAGATCAGATGGCATAATTTTTTGATGGCTACATTGCCTTTGTCGTGGCCAAATGTATCGTTAATATGTTTTAGAAAATTTAAATCTGCAACTACAATTCCAAATTTTAATTCTCCATTCTGTAATTCTTTTTTTAATTTTTGTACTTCTTTGTCATATGCTGTTTTGTTTCTAATACCTGTTAAGGCATCTTTATTAGCAAGCTCACTCATTTGTTTGACTTGATATTCTACTTTTATAATATTAGATACATAATCTTTGATGTCGTTTGACATTTTTGTAACAGCAACGGCCAAAGATTTTACTTCATTATCTGTTTGTATATCTGGGACATTTATTGTTAATTCTTCAATATCACGTTGAATATGACTCTTTTTAGCAAAATCTACAACGCATTCTTCTAAGCGTTTTATTGGTTGGATAACAGTTTTTGAACTCCAATAAATGAATAAAAGTGTAAAGATAATACAGATAATAATAGTTAATAGTATATTTTTAAGGATATGGAGAGAAACAATTTTATGTATATCGTTAACTGAGACGTCAATGCAAAGCTCAGCAAAAAATTTGCCTTGAGAATTTATGAGTGGCATTACACCGGTGTAATCAGTTCCCCATTCAGCGACTTCTTCAAAAAATGTTATTTTTCCTGTATTATTAATAGCGTTATAATATTTTGTGACTGCCTCTACTGGATAGGAATTACCAGTCAGTTCCCCTAAAAAAACTTCATTTTCTGGGATATGTTTTTTTTCGTATGTTGACATTCCTGCTATAACATTTTGAACATTATCGTTGTCACTTGTATTTAATGGGATAATTACATATAAAAAATGGATATCATGTGTATCTTTTATTATATCGAATAATACTTGCAGATCATTATAGTGTTTAGATTTTACGCCGGTTTTTAAACAATTCTCAAGGTCATCAACATTAATATTATAACTTACGTATTGAAGTAGATCTGTAATATATGCTTCGTATCTTTTATATAATACATTGGTGTTGTTAATGTATGTTGAGAGACCAAGAATCGTGCAAAGTAATAAAGTAAAGATGATGCAAGCGAATACAATAGTGCGTTGCAGTGGTTGTTTGTGTGTGCTCACATTGTCTCCCGAAAAACAAAGCTGAAGCGTATTGCCGAAATCTTTGCAAAGGCTTAGCACATAATGGCGTTGGAGCGTGCCGCCAAGGGAATCTTTTGTAAGCTTTTGGTCTGGGGCAAATACGCCCAGGCTTTGGAGATCAGGCTCATTGTAAAACGTCACTACTGAGAATGCGCAGGGGCTTTTCGCCTCTTCAAGGGTTGTAAAAGGGCAGAATAGGCCAAGAAACAATGGAAAACAAGGCTTTGTGTACAGGGCTTACGGCCTGACAGGTCATTGTGCTGGGCTTTTCCAGAAATTTTCACTGTTTTCTAGAGATTGTTTGCACTATTAACGTTGACGTGTGAAACACTGGCAAGCCAACTTTTCGGGATTTTTCGCCGCAACGCTGCTAGCAGACTGGCAAGGCAGCGGCTTTTTTCTTGCGTTGATCTTGGCAGAGAAGAGCTCAAGCGTATTGCCCGAAAGCTCAAAATCGGGCAATATTCGTCTAGAGCCAAGCGGTGTGCGGGCTTGTGCTTTTTGACGTTCAACATCGGGAAAAACAGGAGGCGGCCTTTCCTGCCCTTGAAAATCAACAAGGGGCGGCCGAGAAAGCAAATGAAGAAAATTCTTGTTTTGGCTGGTGATTATGTGGAAGATTACGAAGTCATGGTCCCCTTTCAAATGCTCTTGATGCTGGGCTATGAAGTCGATGCCGTCTGCCCAGGCAAAAAGCCAGGGGATTGTGTGCGTACGGCGATCCATGATTTTGAGGGCGATCAGACCTATTCGGAAAAACGCGGTCACAATTTTGCCATCACCGCGGATTTTGACGCAGTCAAGGTGGCGGACTATGCGGGACTCTATGTGCCGGGTGGACGCGCACCGGAGTATTTGCGTCTGAATGCGCGCGTGCTGGAAATTGTCCGCGAGTTCGATGCGGCGAAAAAGCCCATAGCCGCCATCTGCCACGGGCCGCAAATTTTGGTCTCTGCTGGCGTTCTTGGCGGGAAGTGTTGCACAGCTTATCCGGCTGTGAAACCTGATGTGGTGGATGCCAAGGCCAAGTGGCAGGACGCCAACGCCACGCTTTCTGATGCCGTAGTTGACGGGAACTTGGTTACCGCAGCGGCCTGGCCGGCTCATCCAGCCCTTGTGTCCGCTTTTGTGAAATTACTTGGCGCGCAGATCAGTATTTAGTCTGTGAACAGGATGTCTTGAAGCGCGATGAAAGACAGAGAATGCCCTCCCAAAACGAGTTCCTAGCAGTCCGTTGAGTCCCTTAAGCTGAATGCGTAAGCGCTTTTGAAAGAAAGAGCAGCTTTTCCGAATTATTCTTGGCTCAGAAAAGCTGCTCTTTTGACGAAAAGCCTATGGGCTTATATATTGTTAGAAATGTTGATGTCTGCTTGGAGGCGGCGGAGTAGCGTGCCGTGGTCCAGGAGGAGGCGGCGGAGCAACGTGCCGCGGTCCATGAGGAGGCGGCGGGGCAACGTGCCGTGGTCCATGAGGAGGCGGCGGAGCTACATGGTGAGGCCCGTGGGAAGGTGGTGGAGCTACATGGTGAGGCCCATGGGAAGGTGGTGGAGCTACATGGTGAGGCCCATGGGAAGGCGGTGGAGCTACATGGTGAGGCCCATGGGAAGGCGGCGGTGGCGGTCTATGATCACTCGAAGCAGGCGAGGCCATTAGGAAAAGCGAAAAGGCCGCCAAGAGGGAAAGGACAACGTTGCGCATACTTTCCTCTTTTGTTGAGGGGACAAGGTGAAGCCCAAGACCAAAGATCGTGATGGGTTGTTCAAATTTTTGCCATGTTTTGCTCTTGATAGCAAGAACTGGCCTGTCAAAGATCGGCTTCCTATGAGCTTGGATTGAGTGATAGCCAAGCGGCAATCTTCATGGCATGAGAAAAGCTTGGCCTGAAAGGCAAAGGCCCGGTAGAGATACCGGGCCTTTGTTCTATGGTCTGCTTGAGGTTTTGGGCTAGGCCCGCTTCATTTCTTCAATCAGGGCACTTAAGCGCTCAGTTTGCTGGGCCAGCTCACTGATGGCTTTGGATGCCTCATTCATGGCCTGCGTGGTCTGGGCCGACATCTCATTGACCGTGGTGATTGAGCGGTTGATTTCATCGCTTGCCGCTGACTGTTCTTCACTGGCTGTGGCAATGGCTCGCACCTGGTCCGCGGTTTCTTCCACATGACGGACAATTTGTGTTAAGGCTGCGCCTGACTGTTTCGCCAGACTCGTTGCCTCTTCCACATCTTTCAGGGCCTCTTCCATGCGGTTCACGCTCTGCTGCGCACTGTCTTGAATCGCTGTGATGGCATGACTGACATCATTGGTGGAAGCCATCGTCTTTTCAGCCAGTTTACGCACCTCATCGGCCACAACGGCAAATCCGCGTCCGGCTTCACCGGCACGGGCCGCTTCAATGGCGGCATTTAAGGCCAAAAGGTTGGTCTGATCGGCAATATCACTGATCACATTCATGATCTGACTGATATTCTGGGTATGACCATGCAGGGTTCCCATGTCTTCCTTCAGCTCCATGGAGACCTTTTGCACCAGATTGATACTGGACATGGCGTTGGACAGAATCTTCTGTCCGTCTTCGGCATTGGTTCTCGTTTCACCAGAGACCTTGGCCGCCTGTGAGGCATTGTGGGCCACTTCCTGGACTGTGGCATTCATCTCATTCATGGCCGTGGCGGCCTGAGCTAAGCGCTCAGAAGATTCCACAGCCCCGCGGTCGCTTTCTTCAATTTGCGCTGAGAGCTCAGTGGCGGCGGCAGAAATGCCCGCAACCATGCCTTCCAGTTTTTCGGCAGCAACCAGCATGCCTTCACGTTTGGCACTTTCAGCCAAACGGGCGGCTTCTTCAGCCCTGGCAGTGGCCTTCTCGGCTTCCTTGACGGCTCTTTCAGCTTCCTTGGTTTTCTTTTGGGCGATGGCCATAGCGTGCACATTGGCCTTGACCATTTTGGATAGGGAATTACGCAGGGTGAGCAGTTCCTTGTAGAAGCCGCTTCTGTCGGGAACTGCCTTGTAGTTGCCGTTGGACACATCCTCCATGCCCTTCACCAGCCGTGACAGGGGCTTGTTGATGCTGCGGGCAATAACGAGTCCAAGTAAGGTCAGGGCAAGGGCGATAATGGCAAAAATGCCTAGCAGATGAAAAAGGGCCTGGTTGCTTGGGGCCATGATTTCCGCTGCCGACTGCATGGCAACGATTTTCCAGCCGCACTGGGCCTTATGAACCACGGCGTAGGTTGCAACGCCGTTATCGTTGATCTTGATGGGGCCATCTTGCGCCGTATGGAGTGCAAGAAGGGCCTCATTGGAAATTTCCCGACCAATGAGTTTTCCCGTATTGCTGGCGTTTTTGGGGTCACAGAGTATGCGCCCGGTCTGTTCGATGAGCAGAAAGCGTCCGCTTTCCCCAAAACTCAGCTTGCGCATCATCTCAGCCAGATTTTTGAGTGTCACGTCAATGCCAACGACTGAGACAAACTGGCCTTCGCTGTTTTTCACCTTGCCCACAGCGGCAATGACCGTCTCGCCGGATGTGGAAAGATACGCATCCACAGAGGTGACAGGGGTATTGCTGTCACGGCCTAAGGTGTACCAGCCGCGCTGACTGGCGTCGTAATTGGCCGGAACAGTGCTGCCGTCAATGGAGGTGGCAAAGCGTCCGTCGGGAAAACCGGCGTAGACCTCGACATATTCCTTATGCCGTTTGTGCATGGAGGTCATAACCTCTATGGCGTTTTGCGCAGGACCTGTGAGTTCGGCATGCACAAAGCGGGAAGGCGAGTCTTTGTCTTTGAAGAGCGGGAAGAATGGCCCGGCTTCGGCCAATTTTGCCGAATCGATGAGTACGCCAACATTGTCCTTGATGCCATCGATAAAATCGGTGAGATGATTGTCGAGAAGGATCAGTTGACGCTGGGCTGAGGCATTGAAAGCATTTGCGGCATCTCCTCGCATTTGCCAGGCCGTCAACACGGCGGCCGAAGCGGCTGTGAGCAGAATAGCCAAGAGAAAGCCCAGAATAATACGTGCTCGTATGCTCATGGCGAGACCTCATGGGTTACTAAGTCCTTTTGCGTAATGCGATAAGACCTTATCTTTTAGGATACGGCAGAATTCTGTCAAAGATTAGCCCTAATTCCCGGGTGCATTTATAACTACAACAGACTTCCCAAAAAAAAGGTGTGTTGCCCTGATAGCCAGATCAGCTCGAGTTAAAATGATTATCAGGGCCCCATCGATGGGTCCTAAGAGACTTCCGTTGCTTTTACACGGGAGCTAAGCCTTCTCTTAAGAAGTCACGAACAGAGCCATT
>JAILPJ010000081.1 GCA_024699605.1 Desulfovibrio sp.
AAGAAGCCCTTTCGGGCTTAAAATCGAAAAGGAGAGGGTGTGTCGGGCTAAAAAAATAGTCGATCCGACCTAAAAATTTTAAAAAAATGCTCCGAAATGCCGGGTTCTGCATTTGCGGCCCAAGAGCTCACGGATTCAGGGCATTGCCTGCAGCACGATACATTTGTCGCTTTTTTTCTCAAATATAGTTAAGTACTACCCGAACACGCTAAACCTAAATAGCATATACTCTTAAAGTGGCTTGCTTGATGGAGAAAAGACAGACGCTGTCGTTTCCTTCCGACAGTCGAAGCAGGAAGACAGAATGATCTATCAGTAAAAAGGCATCTACTCCTATGATTTCAATAATAATTCCAGTGTATAATAATTGGCCTCTGACCGCACAATGCCTTGAATCCATTGCCGTGACGACACCAAAAGACGCTATAGAAGTCCTTGTTATTGATAACGCTTCTTCTGATCAAACCCAAGCCAACTGTAATGATTTTGGAGAAAGACTCTTTCAAGAGAGATTTAAATATATACGATTAGAGCAAAACAAGAATTATGCAGGGGCTAATAATATTGGAGCATTAGAAGCCAAGGGCGACTATCTGTTCCTGTTAAATAACGACACCATCTTATTAGCGGACTGGCTCAAGCCCCTACTGACTGCAATTACTACTGATAAGAGCTTAGGCGCAATTGGACCTCTCTTACTTTCACCTAAACAGAATGACATTTTTCATATACAACATGCCGGCGTAGCCGTTTCCTTAAACAAACAAGTTTCACAGTTATACGAAGGAATAGAGTATCCACATAAACTTTTGAGGAAAAAGCGTTTCTTTCAAATCATTACCGGGGCCGCTTTCCTGATTAAAAACAGTGTCTTTCGAGAATTTGGAGGTTTTAACGAAAAATTTATTAATGGCTTTGAAGATGTTGAATTTTGTTACCGGCTGTCGCAAGCCAATTATCGCCAAACAGTAATACCAGAGTCTGTGATCATCCACTATGGCAGGCAAAGTGACGGCAGAGGCGTACATGACGAGGAAAATAGCCAGCTCTGTGCTCATTTATGCCCAAAGCTGCTTTTTGACGAAGCGAATTTTTTTCGAGCAGACGGATACTGTGCCACTCTTTCGCCTTGGGGGCTTACACAGGAACCTACTCTGGAGCCTACCCTGCCAGTAAAAAAAGAACTGGCGCTGCTCACGCACGTTAAAACCTTACGCACAATAGAGCAACTTCAACAGATCGTCCGTGAAGAGCCCTATTGGTCCACTGGGGCTCTCATGCTCGCCAATCAATTGGAAGCTTCTGGCAAACTGAACGCTGCCTTTGAGACCTTCGCCCAGCTCTGTCGACTTCGCAGTACCCCAGATACGCTTCTCCCTTTTTATCACTTCTTACAAAGACACGATCAGAAAGAAGAGCTCTCAACGCTTCTTGAGGCCATGCAATCCTTTGAAACAGATGAACACTCCCGCCTCAACGCGCTGTATGATCTTAGGGAACAATTACAGCCAGTTGACGCAGACTTAACATCCCAAATCGACACTATGATCAGCACGAATAGCGACTTTTTCAGAACAGAATATAAGAAAATCTTAACTATAACTGTCTAAATGATTACCAACAAGAAGATGAGAGTTTAAGAATGAGAACGTGAATCAAGGTTTTTTAGAGACAAAAAAACGCTTAAAAGATCTCGATAGTCTTCCTTGAGAGAAATTGCCATTGTTGCGATGAAAGGAAACATCATAAAAAATTGCTAAGACAATGAAAGACGCCGCTTCTTCGTTACCGTTTTTTGGCCGCCGTGGCTTGTGCATGGCCCTTCTGACCTTTTTCCTGGCTCTTGGCCTGCGTATGCTTGAATGGCCGAGCTGGCAGGATGCGGAATTCCGACTTGGCTCGCAATGGCTACTGGCCACCCACGATGCCTATCACTGGCTGGCCGGAGCAGAAGGTTTTGGCCTGGCCACAGGCCATCCCATGGCCGTGATGCTCAAGGGCCTGGCGGATCTTTTGCAAATGTCCCCAGCCAATGTGGCCTTCTGGTTTCCCATGTATTTATCCAGTCTCGTGGCTGTTATTGTCTTTGCCTGGGCCTGGGCACTGGGCAGTTTAGAGGCGGGTATTGCCGCGGGTCTGTTAACCGCTTTTTCTCCGGGCTTTCTCGCACGTACCCTGCTGGGCTTTTACGATACCGACCTCATTACCCTCTTTTTTCCTCTGCTCATGACCCTTGTGCCAGCCAGCTGGGCCATGCGTTACCTGCTCCTGCCAAAAACCGTTCTCAATATCTTACTCAAGCAGACAGCCTATAAGACAAAAGTGCTCAGCGAGCCCCTGCCTCAGGGTAATCCTCTGCATCCAAGCTGGGTTCTGCTTCTGGGCCTTTCAGGCCTCATTTCCTGGTGGACACAATCTTGGCACTCGGTTTTTCCGTATCTGATCCGCTACAATGTCGTACTTCTGGCCTGCCTGGCGCTGCTCATGGCGCCCAAAAGGCGTCGAGGGCTGGTTCTCTTAGGGGCACTGGCCTATGCCCTGCCCTCCCTGGCCGGGCCCTGGGCACTTTCTTTTTCCCTGCTTTTGATCGCAGCCCATGGACAATATGGTCGCACGCTGCTGCACCTGCTTTCCAAAAAAAGTGTTCTTTTTCTCTTCTGGCTCGGCACACTCTATCTGCTGGCCGGAGGCGACATCGCCCAGACCATTATCAATCACGTCAATAGCTACCTGAAACACACGGCTGATGTGAAAAATTCCGGCGCCAACCTTGAGCTCCTCTATCCCTCAGTGGCGCAGTCCATCGTAGAAGTTCAGGACCTCAATGTCGCTTCCCTGCTCTCGTATTTTCATCCCTGGCCTGAAGCGGCCATACTTGGACTTGTGGGTTTCGTCGTCGTGCTCGTCAAGCGCCCTGGTGCCCTCTTTCTTCTGCCCCTTGCGCTTTTAGCCCTGGCTAGCCTGCGCCTCGGCGGCCGCATGGTCATGTTTGGCGCACCGATCATAGCCCTGGGGCTCAGCTTGCCGCTCTACTGGCTCTTGCAGCGTATCGTACGGGAGCGCTTACGCGGCATGTGGGCTGGTCTTTTGACCTCGACCCTCTTGATCATCACCCTGGTGCTGCCTTTTACGGAAATTATTGCGGCCTTAAGCCAGGGCCCCATGATCAATCGCCGCCATGCCGACTGCCTGACGCAGGCTCAGGCCATGACTCCGGAAAACGCCATGCTCTGGCTCTGGTGGGACTGGGGCTATGCGGCCCATCACTTTGCCCGCCGGGCAACCATTGCCGACGGGGCCCAGCATGCCGGCCCCTCCCTCTATCTCCCGGCTGCCGTCTTTGCCACGGACAATCCTCGTTTTGCCCGACAACTGATGCGTTACACCGAAAACTGCGGCAATGTGGCAGGCAATGTCTTTTGCGATCTCGACGGACACGCCGCCCAGCAGCTCATGGATCGGCTGCGCTCGCCGGAAACCGCGCTGATTCCAGGCAAAGGCCGCATCTTCATCGTTGTCAGTTTTGAAATGCTGCGTCTGGGCTTTTGGATCAGCAATTTCGGCAGTTGGAATTTTGTCACCCATAAGGGAGAAGGGGGAGCCTTGTCCATTATTCCGCATGAGCTGAGCTTTCGCCTCGACACCGGCGAAGTGCGGCTTTCGGAAAATGACAAGGCCATTGACGCCGCTTCCATCAGCATTTTTCAGGAAACCGGCATCACCCATCGCGACTATGTGCAGGAATGGGTGAATGCCCACCCCAATGCCACAGAAGAAGAAAAAGGTCTTTTTCTCAATAAACGCCGTAATGTGCATTTTCTCTTCAACAAAGTCACAGACGAAAAGCTGGCCATTGATGAGCGCCTTGCCAATTCACTGATGGTCAGGCTTTTGCTCACCAATGGCCACGATCCTAAACTCTCACCCTATTTCAAGTTAGTCTACGACAATGTCTTTGCCCGCATCTACGAAGTGCTCTAGCCAAAAAGCCGCAAAGGAGGAGACGCCTGAACGTTTTCCTCTCCAACATTCCGACAAAACAAGGTCAGCTTTGGCGGAAAAAGAGCGAGACTTTCCCTGGCTATTTGTCGTTTTTTCCTAACACCGTAAAACTATCACCAGGTTTGACGACTCCGCCCTTGAGAATGCGACAGAAAATGCCCTCCTTGGGCATGACACAGGAGCCCACCTGTTTGGCAATGGCACAGCCAGAATGGCATTCCTTGCCAATCTGGGTCAGCTCAAGCTCAATGTCGCGTCCAATGCGAAAACGCGTGCCCACAGGCAGTGTATGCAGAATAACCCCTTCGGTTGTGATGTTTTCCGCAAAATCGCCGGGGCGCACGTCACAGCCCATCGCCCGCATGGTCTTGATGGATTCCACAGCCAAAAGACTGAGCTGCCGATGTGTGCCGTCAGCATGCACATCCCCTTCCATGCCGTAGTTTTCCAGCAAAACCGCGGACTCTTGATTGACTTTTTTCTCGCCTTTCTTCTCGCTCTTCGAAACAGCCACAATACGCATATTCCCTCCTTGACGCCTAAAACGCCGTACTGACGTAAGTCACGTGTTTTTTTCCTGTACAAAACTCAACACAGATAGTATACCAACACTATGCTTACCATAAAGCAAGACATTTCAATGCCATTTTTTTCCATATGCTCTGCATTAGGGTTACTGATTTCAGGCCAGCTACTAAACAATAAATAGATTTCTTGTGTGACAATTATTTTGTTAACAGCAAAATCTCATTGCTTTTTCTATGATAAAATGCGCCAATCTCTAGCCACAGACAAGCCTCAAAATATATCGATAAACAGGAATCACTGATTTTCTCCGGGACAATCAAAGACAGCCACAAACGGAAGAGACGACATCAGGCTTGGGAAGAAAAATGAGCGTCTTGAAAGCTCTGATGTTGGCCATGACAAAAGGGGGTGGCGGAATGAGCAAAATAGTCAATATACTGACTGTGGCCGGTTCCGACTCAGGCGGAGGGGCAGGTGTTCAGGCCGATCTCAAAACCATCCAGGCTCTTGGTGGCTACGGAACCTGTGCCATAACGGCTCTCACAGCGCAAAACGGTTTGCATGTCACGGGCATTTTCCCTGTGGCAAAAGATTTTGTGGCCCAGCAGATTGCCACAGTGCGGGAAGGCTTTCCCCTGGCAGCCGCCAAAACCGGCATGCTCTTTTCGCAAGAGATCATTCAAACCGTTGCAAAGGCCTTACGCGACAAAACCTTCCCTCTCGTTGTGGATCCTGTCTGCATGAGTCAGAGCGGCTGTCAGCTTTTGGAAGATCAGGCTATTCAGGCGCTGATAGAGAAGCTTTTGCCCCTCAGTGACCTGCTCACACCCAATATTCCTGAAGCGGAGATTCTCACCAAAAAAAAGATTCGTGGCAAAGAGGATATTCTCGAGGCCGGAAAGCTTCTGCTCACGATGGTGCCTGGCGCTGTTCTGATCAAGGGCGGGCATTTGCCGGAAACGATCACGGTCACCGATTATCTCTTCCAGCAAGGACAGGAGCCCAAAGCCTTAAGTCAGGCGCATGTCTCAACGCAGAACAATCACGGGACAGGCTGTACGCTCTCAGCCGCCATCGCCACAGCCCTTGGACAGGGCCTGCCTTTGCTCGCAGCCGTAAGTCGCGCCCAGCAATTCCTCAACCAGGCCCTCCGACAGAGTTATAATCCGGGACTCGGCGCCGGCCCGGTCAACCATGCCTGTCGTTTTACGCCATAAGCGTTAACGTACCTAGAGCTTGGCTCGCGTCTTGCAAGAAAGGTCTGGCGAAACGACTCTGTCAAAAAACAGGCGGTCTGTCATGCCCTTTCATTTTCCCATGCAAAAAATCCTCGACTACCGGCAACAGCTGGAAGAAGAGGCCAAAATCCAGCTCTCCCAGGCACAAACGCGCGTCCGTCAAGCCGAGGAACATCTGGAGGAGCTACGCACACTGATTGTCGAGGCTGAGCAGAAGGCCAGAGAAAAACCCGCTCTCAATGCCGCCGAATTCTGGATTGCCGAGCAGTATATGCGCGGCCTCAAGGAAGACCTCTCCCAGGGCGAAATGCAGCTAAAAATGGCTTACAGCCTGCGCGACGAGGCCCAAAAAGTACTCACCTTACGAGCCATAGACAAAAATATGCTCGTCAAACTCAAAGAACGGCAAACGCTGGCGTGGAATCACGCGGAAAAGTTAAAGGAGCAGCATTTCAATGACGAAATCGCCACAATCCGCTACCAAAAGGCTCCCGCTGGCTAGCCTTTTCCGCTGGCTTGCCGTGCTCTGCTTTATCAAGCTCAGCATTTTCACCATGATTCTGCTCGATTTTCCCTTTCCTGCGCTCTTTGAAACAAAAACGCAACTGGAAGAGACTGAGACAAAAAATCAGCCCAAGACGCCTGTGGAAAGCCGCGCAACGCTGACGAGTTCAGAGCAGACCAGCTCCGAAGCCACCAAAACGAGCCAAAAAGCCGACGCTGAAAAAGCCCAAAGCCTTGAGTCGCCGTATGTCCCGGCCTTCCTGCCTGAGGAGACGGAATCCCCCATGGCGGAAAAAGCACCGGCAAAAGAGCCTGAGACACTTTTCAGCCAGCCCAATCTCCCCCTGCCGGCACCTCTCCCAGCTCCCATTGCCGAGCCGGGAACTCTTCCGCCCAAGGAGACCCACGCGGCAAGCGCTGTTCCCGTGCCCAGCCTTGGCAGTGTGACCGCAGCCCATGCCGCGGCCTCCATGCCAGTGCCTCAGGCAGGACCATCCAATTCTCCCTTTGCCCCGGTGGAACAGAATGCCCCGCTCACACGGCCGGGCGTGCCAGATATTCCGGCAAAACCGCAGGAGCGCTCTCTGCCAACGCCTTCCCTTGCGCCCAACGCCAGGCCGCAAGCCCAGATTCCCGTTCCCGGCAAAAGTCAGAACGGCCTGGCAACCAATACAGAAGTGCAGGAACTGGCCAGGCAGCAGCAGGATATCCTGATGCTCAAGAAGCAGATGGATGAACGTCTCAAGGAACTCCAGGACAGTGAAGCCAAGGTCAAGAGAATGCTGGATCAGGCCAAGGGCGTGGAGGACGAGAAGCTTCGCAAGCTCATTCAGATGTACGCCAACATGAAGCCCAAAACAGCGGCCAAGGCCCTGGAAAGCATGGATGAACGCACAGCTTGTCAGATTTTACAGTATATGACGCCCAAACAGTCGGGTGATATTTTAAGTTATACCAATCCTGCCGTCACAGCCAAGCTCACAGAACTTTTGACACGGATGAGGACGCAGTAGTGCGCTACCGCCTTCTGCTCAGCTATCTGGGAAGTGCCTATCATGGCTGGCAATTGCAGGCTGAGACTGGTCCCAAAACTATCCAGGGCATAGTGGAAGAAAAGCTGGCCATTATCAGCCGTCAAAAAATCCGTGTCATCGCAGCCGGCCGCACCGATGCCGGGGTTCACGCTCTGGGCCAGAATGCGCATTGTGATCTGCCAACGCTCACGGTACGAGATCTCGCCCGCAGCCTCAACGCCCTCCTGCCCTGGGACATCCGTATTCTTCGGGCCGTACCCACAGAACCGGATTTTCACGCCCGTTTTCAGGCCAAAGCCAAGACCTATGTCTATCGCTTCTGGACGGAACGGGCTTTTTTGCCGCCACAGCTGGCCCCCTTTGTCTGGCAGACCGGGGCTCTGGATGCTTCAGCCATGCACGCAGCCCTGCCCTCTCTCTTGGGCAGCCACGATTTCAGCAGCGTGGAAAATAGCGGCAGCGATATCAAAAGCCATGTCCGAACCATCACACAGGCCAAACTCCTTGTCTGCCCCAACAGTCCCTATCTGCCGGCACACGCCCCTGAGCTCGTCTTGAAACTCACAGCCGATGGTTTTCTCAAGCAAATGGTACGCAATCTGGCGGGTCTGCTCGTGCTTGTGGGGAAAAAACGCCTGCCGCCAGAGGCCCTGGCAGAGATTCTTGAGGCACGCTCACGAGCGGCCAATCCTGCCAGAACCGCGCCTGCCCAAGGGCTCACCCTGGCCAGAATTTTCTACGACAACGATCCGCTATTAACGAAAAATACCGATGAGACCGCCGAACATGCCACCCAGGGCGTTCAAAATGAGCTGGCCAGCCCCTATGGAAGTCTTGGTCTTATCTAATGTTCCCTCAATATAGATGGGGAAAATGGGCATACCCTTCTTATCCACTTCAAAGGTGCAGTCGATGGTCAGCTTGTTCAGATTCAGATCCCCATTGCCCGTCAGTTTCAGCCCGTCGCCCAGAAGCTGAACGTCACGGCTTTCCAATACCCCCTGATTGATCTTTCCCGTAGCGCTCAGCTGTGAAAAGCTTGTGGGCTTGCCGTTGGCTCGTCCGTTGCTTTTCAGGGCCTGATAGCTGCCATCTTTCGCCTGAAAGCGCCACTCTCCCCACAGACAGGAAGGCCAGTCGGACAAAGCGGTAAAGGCCGCCCGCATTTTTCCCTTGAGATTGGCAGTTCCCGTCATCTGCGCGTTTTTCATCTTATCTTGCGCCAACGTCGCCAGGCTTACGCCCAGCAATTCCCCGTTGCTCTGCATTTCAATGGACTTATGGGAAAAAACCAGGGTCGCCTGCCCTAAAAGCCGCCCATGATAGAGCAGACCGGAAATCCCCGGCAGATGCAAGATGCCGTCGGCAAGATCAATGGGCAGGCGCACAGATGAAAAATGCACGCTTTTATAGACGAGATCCTTGATCAAAAGACTCCCCAGGATACGCAGCCGTTCAATGCCCTGATAGTTCAGCCTGTCCGATTTGCCAGGGTGCTTGCCAGACGAAGGGAGAAATTGATCCGGCTCAAAACGCTCTAAGACAAGTTCGGGCAGAAGCGTGAATTTTTTGCTCCAGTCCAGGCCAAAAGAGCCATGTACTGGCCCAAGATCCGTCTGACAGGCAAGGTTGGTCAAACGGAGGGAATTGGTCCTGGCCTCGAAACTGGCCTGCCCTTTGACTTTGCGCAGCCAGGAGGGAAGATCAGGCGCATTCTGACTGACAAGGGCAATCAGCTGCCGAAGGTCGCTGACGGCAAAATCCCCTTTGCCCGTCAAAAGACCTTCACGCGCCAGGGAAAGCTCTGCCAGGCCGGAAAACCTTCCGGCCGGACAATGCAGCTGGCTATCCTGGGCGCGCAAAAGGGACTTGTCAGGAAGCCAGAAAAGCCGTGAATGCCCCCAAAAACTCGCTTCTTTTTCCTGCCCCTGTGTGACGGAAAATTTACTCTCGAGATTCTGAAACTCCACGCCGCTGCCATCGCTGGTCACACCAAAGCCGATTTTTCCCGCATGCTGCATATTGACTGCCAGGGCGTTTCTTTCAAGATCAATTTTCCACAAGCCGTCTAAAAACAGTTTTTGATTTTTCCACTGTCCCTGACGCAAGGGTTCAAGTTTTCCATGCAGAGCTGAAAAAGCCAGATTTTTCGTAGAACCTGGGGTATGCAGTTCGCCATGGCGACAATCCACTCTGACACTGCCGCGTAACTGCTGCAAAAACGTCTCGAGGGTTTTTCCCTGGCTGCTCACCTGAGCCTGGGCCTGCCATTTGCCCTTGCGCACGGGAATGACTGACAGCGCGCGGCCAACTTTCTGTCCATTGACATCAGAAAAACTGGCCTTAATGGCATAACGCACATCCTGCTCGCCTCCCAGGGCAAGACAGCCCATAAACTGCCCTTCGTAAAAACCGGCTCTGGCATCCACCAGGATATCTTTTGAGAGCTTCTTTTTCCCCGCTGCCTGTGTGCTCGGCGCAGGCTCAATAGCCTGAAAATAGGCTTTTGTGCCTTCAGGATGGATATTGACCTTGGCATTATCAATACGCAAAGGCCCATAGGCTACGCTCTTGGCCCCCAGACGAATGTCGTACCCCACAGTGCTTGCCTCAGCGCTTCCCTCAGGCGTTAAGGCCTCATGCCCGTAGACCGGACTGTCTGGCAAAATGGCGCCGGCTTCGGGAATGCCACGGATCAAATCCACAAACGCCGCCTGCATATCGAGAAAGACAACTGGCTTGCGCCAATCCGCAACCCCGCCCTTTCCTGAAAACTCCGATCCGGCGCAGGTTGCCGAGACCTTGGGAACAGACAGCCCCTTTGCGTCCAGGTGAAAATCCAGTTCGGCATTGGTGACATGGTCAAGAGAACGCATCAGTCCAGCGGGCAAATCTCTGGCAAAACCCAGCCATTCCGTCAAACTGACGTGATGCAAATGGAGATGCCCGTCAAGACTCTGCGCAAAACTGTCGTATCGGCCGTTGAACGTTCCGGAATCCCTATGCCCCAGAGAAATGGCCGTAGATTCAAACTCCAGACTTTGATGGTCTTTGGAAAGCCTTGTGAGGCCTTTATAGGAAAAGGGCAGGGGATACTCATCCTGCAAAAACATGCCACGAATATCACTTGAGCATTGCCAGAGTCCGTTCTTTTTGCCAATCGTTGCCTGTATACCCATACTGTGCAACCATGATGGCCCGCGCAGTGTAGCTTTGAGGTCAAAGCGCGAATCACTGCGATCAAAATCAAATGGCGAAATATGCCCAAGAAAGAGAACATCTTCCAGGCTTACGGAATGGTTCGCCATGGCGAACTGCATCTTTCGGACAAAGAGATCACCCTGCAGCTCATTGGCTGAACGGATTTTCACATAGCAGTCAATGCCCTCGGCAGTGACCGTGCGTTCCGACTCTGCCAGAGAAAATATGCCATTTTCAATTACTAAAGAGCAGCCCTTGGGCAGTGACAGGGAGGCTGTGGCATCTTGAGAGGATGAAAAAGCCAGGGTTTTCAGGGTAATGCGCGGGGAAGAAAACTGCAGATGGGCCGGAGAGAGACGGGCTAAGAGGAGATCCGGGAGGCTGGGGGCAAAAACGGCTTGGGGAATGAAAAAGTCAGCCAGTGGGCCTGAGCTTTCCAGATTGCGGAACATTACGACGGGTCTGGGCGTAAAGACAATCGCCACATTGCCTACCTGGGTTTTCTGCCCCAGACTCGCTTCCAGGCCCAAAATCACCTGCTGCTTAAGAAAGCTTTGATGTGTGACCAGCCACAGCCCTGCTCCAGCAATCGTCACAGACAAAAGGACGAGGCTGACAAGCAGGATGCTAAGCAAAGGGCGTTGCAGGCAGGAAATTTTTGACATAGGGGGTGCGCCAATGCCTCTGGCAGGGCTAAGCCTCGGCTATGCTTGACAGGCCGGATCGGCATGGGTAACTCAACACTGCGCCACCCAAACAATACAAAGAACGGACGGGCCATGCGAAGCATTTTCTGGATAGGAAATCCTTTTTTCGTCAATAAGCTCGCGGACTGCGGCTGGCAAAGAATTTTCAAACACAATTTTGAAAACTTTGAACTTTTCACCTACGAAAAGCTCGTCGATCTGGCCGGCTTTGAACCAGATGTGCTTGTGGTTGCAGACAAGAGTATGCCGCCATTTCTGCTCGGTGTGGAAAATTTTCCCTGTCTCACGGTTTTTTATGTCGTGGATTCCCATCTGCACAGCTGGTATCCGTACTATGCCCAGGCTTTTGATCTCTGCCTGATCTCCCTGAAAGATCATCTGCCCCATTTTCTGGGAAGACTGACCAATGCTGATCTGCTCTGGTCCCCACCCTATGCCCAGGATGCCTTCAGGCCACAGCAGCCTCAACCCAAAATCTGGGACTGCCTCTTTGTGGGTCGGGTCAATCAGACCACACCCAAACGGCAAAAGTTTCTCGAGGCCTTGGGCAAAGAGCTCCCTGGTCTGCACGTGGTCTTTGGCGATTTTGTCAAACTCTTTCCCCAGGCAAGGGTTGTGCTCAACTACTGCGAGCACGGAGATCTCAACTTCCGGGTCTTCGAGGCCATGGGTCTTGGCTCAGCCCTGGTCACGCCAAGGATTGCCAATGGTCAGGCGGAACTCTTCAACGAAGGCGAGGAGATGCTCTGCTTTGACCCTGAACAGCCAGGCGAGGCCTTGGACGGCATTCAGCGCCTGCTCAAGGATCCGCCCTTACGCCAGCGTCTTGCAAGCAATGCCCTTGCGGCTATTGACCGCGCCCACAGAGCCTCTCACAGGGCAAAAAATTTCACAGCCAAAATCGCCGAGCTCACCCCCCATGCCCAGGAGATCATTGCCAGACGGCAGGCACAGGCCAAAATGATTCGCCAGCAATACCTCAAGCTCCCCTATCTGCTTTGGGCCAAGGAAATGGCTGATCCGGCCATCAAATCGGCCTATCTTGCCGCTTCCCGTTGAACGGCGTCTGCGCCGATCAGCTTCGCCAACAAAAAACACAGCGACAAGGTTCGCCCAAAACAAACCGGCCATGGCTGAACAAAGAGAGGGTGTCAGGATGTGGGCGATTGGGCATCGTCAAGGTGCAGATCCAGGGCGGGATCGCACGGTTTTGCCGCTTTTTTGGCTTGGGAAAAATCAAGATGCAGCAAAGCCTCTGTTTCCAGGGCCAGGGCTTTTTCGCCGTCTGGTTTTTCGCCGGTTCGTAAGCGTGCCTCCATAGCCTGCAGCAGCAGTCGCAGCTGAGCCTGTTCATCGAGCAGTTTACGACTGGTTTTCTCGAAACTGACCAGAAGATAGAGATTAACAGCAAGCAGCGACAAAAAACCCAAAAAAATAAAGAGCATAAACAAAAACATACTACGCGAGCCCCCAGGCATTCAGCTCTCCAGCCCAGATGGCGATGACCGTTGGCCGGAAAAGTTGATGATATACGTATGCCAAGCCGCAAGCAAGCGAAGATATCCGAACGCAGAACGCAAAGGGAAGAACAATGTCCACAAAAAATGAGCCTCTCCATATGGTCATGGCCGATGCCGAAGGACAGATCTTCGACCATCCCGAGCTCTTGATGCTTTGCCGGCACGGCAGACAATGGGGACCACCAAGACCTGACGAAATCATCCCCCTTCCCAAGGAAAGCGAACTCTTTCTGCTACCCGGCCGACATGCCGTGGGGCTCGATAGTCAGGGGCAAATCCAGGTGACCGACGATCTGGCTGTTGCGGCCTTTCTCGCTCCGGCGCACACCATTTCCGCCCATCCCTGTTATGCCACAGCAGACCAAGCACCCATGCTGCCCCTTTTTGCCTACGGCGCCGTCGGTTTTGCCCACGGACGCTTCTTTGTTTGCGCCAAAAAAGTGGACAATGACCCACGACAGCAATTTTCACATATTCCGCGCAAACGCATTGAGCAAAAGGCTGCAGAACTCAAAAAGCGCTATGCCGATAACCGCCTGGTGCAGCATATCATCAACAATTGCGTAGCCCGCTACGACTGCCCAGCGGCCAGAAATTTTGCCCTGGGTCGTTTTGAAGCCCCACTGCCTTCCTCTCGCACCTGCAATGCCCGCTGTCTTGGCTGTATCTCAGAGCAGGAGAAACATTCGCCCATAGCCGTAACGCCTCAGTGTCGCCTGGGCTTTACCCCCAAAGCCTCTGAAATTGCCCAGGTCATGCAGATCCATGCCAGCCGCGAGCGTGAAAAGCCCATCTTTTCCTTTGGTCAGGGCTGTGAGGGGGATCCCCTGCAAAATGCCTCATTGCTTGAAGAAAGCATTGCCATCTACCGCCAAGGCGGTGGAGCCGGAACCATCAATGTCAACACCAATGGTTCGCGCCCGGAAGTTTTGCCGGCCCTTGCCAAAGCCGGCCTCACCAGTATCCGCGTCAGTCTCAATAGCGCCCGTCCCGAGCTCTATCGCTTTTATTATCGTCCCAAAACCTACCAGTTCAGCGATGCGCTTGAAAGCCTGCGCTGCGCACGCCGCCTGGGTCTCTTTGTTTCACTCAATTTTCTCTATTTTCCGGGCATCAGCGATACGGAAGAAGAATTTGAAGCGCTCTCGCAGCTTGTGGGAGAAAACGGCGTAAGCCTCATTCAGTTGCGCAATTTAAACATTGACCCTGAATGGTATCTCAAAAACGTAGAACAAGGACCAGGTCTTCCCGCAACCTCCGGCATGGGGCTGAGCTCCTTTCTCAAACGCCTCAAACGCCGCTGTCCCTGGCTCCAATTCGGCTATTTCAATCCCTGGCTTGGGGAGCGGGCTGAAATCTCAGCCCCTCTGCCTGGGGACTGGCAAGTCCCAAGCCCCGAGGATTGCAAAAACTGACGCAAAAGGTTGGGACAGTTGTAAAAAAGTCGGCCTAAGCCTTGACGAATGCGCAGAGAGCGGCTAATGAATGCTTATGAATTTCAAATTCATTTTTAACTCTCTCACTCAAAGCCTAGGAGCGACAAATGGCAAAAATTCTCATGGTTTTTGGTTCCACCACTGGCAATACGGAAAGCATCGCCCATCTTTTGGAGAAAAAAATCGCAGCAGCCGGTCATGACGTCACGGTTTTGAATGCCGCCGATGCCAATCCCGATCACTTGGCCAAGGGCTATGATGCCGTCTTGATGGGGTGCTCGGCCTGGGGTGAAGAAGACGTGGAAATGCAGGACGATTTCGCCACGTTCTTCGAGGGCTTTGCGAGCATGGATCTCAATGGCGTCAAAGTGGCCAGTTTTGCTTCCGGCGACAAGGAATACCCCCATTTTTGCGGCGCATGCGATCTCATTGTGGACCGGGCCAAAGAACTGGGAGCTGTGATTATCGCCGATAGCCTCAGATTGGAAGGCGACGGCACGTCCGACCCCGATGAAATCGAAAGTTACGTCAATGACGTCCTCAAAGCCCTTTAGTCAGTTTTTGCAGTGCATCCCCTGATGCCTACGGACACCCGTCCGTGAACGCCACCATGCGCCAGCCCGGAGTCAATGGGATTCCGGGCTGTTTTTTGTCAAAAGCTTGGCAGAACAGGCCCTAGGCCTCCTCAAAACCCCGCAGTGCAAGCCTTTTCTGTTTATGGCACTTTTTATGCAAATAGTTGAGAAAATTCTTGTCTTTGTTGCCATGGAGGTGAGAAATGTCCGACACTTCTTGGTTGATCCGTCCGCCAGCGAGCGAAGGGCAAAATCACGCACAGGCCAGCCGCAGAGCCCCGGCTTCAGCAGGTCAGTTTGAACGGCTGATGGCCGAGCAGAATCGGGGTATGGCCTTGCACGACAGCAATCTGGCCCAAGCCGCGCCTGGTCGCCATCTCGTGCTGGCCGGTCGTACGCCTTCTGATATGATGCGTATGCAGATCTTCAATAAGGCCCAGACCGATCTTTCTGATACCCAGGCGCTCTCAGGCCTAATGCAGGCCAACCACGCCTCAACCCTGGATCTGGCCAGAAGCATGGGGGCAGCCAGGCATTTGCGAGCCATCCGTGGCGGTGACTCCCTGATGGGATCAACCATTGGCCAGGCGGGCTTAGGCGATTTTATCAATGCCTGTCCAAACCGCAAAAAGCGTGCTGCAAAGCCCAAGGCGCCGCTTCAGCCTCCCAAGACCAGCGGACTTGGCGTGCTCTCAGCGCAGTTTGAATCGGGCAGTGACGGCATTGCGGCCATTGGCTATGACGGCACAGGCGGCACAAGTTACGGCAAATATCAGATCGCCTCCAAAGTCGGAACCATGACTGATTTTTTGAAGTTTCTGGACAATCAGGCTCCGGATCTGGCCAGCCGCCTGCGCAACTCAGGCCCTGCCAATACTGGCAGCCGCCACGGCGCCATGCCCGACACCTGGAAGGCCATCGCCAAAGAAGAACCCGAACGCTTTGAAGCGCTGCAGGAAGCCTTTGCCACGGAAAGCCATTACACTCCGGCCTTGAACGCCATAGTGCAAAAGACGGGGCTTGAAGAGGATACGCTCTCGCCCGCCATGCGCGAGGTCATCTGGAGTACGGCCATTCAACACGGACCGACCGGAGCCTCACGGATCTTTGTCAGAGCCGATGCCATGAGCGGCGACCCGCAAGATCCCAATTACGAACGCAATATGATTTCCAATGTCTATAAGATCCGGGCCGGGCAATTCGGCTCCTCCACAGAAGCCGTACGTGCCGCCGTGCAAAACCGTTTTAAGAAAGAAAAGCTTTTGGCTCTGAATATGCTAGGGACCCCGGCAAGCGAGACCATTGCCTAAGGGTCTTTGGTTTGGAAGCGCATAGACAGAGGCGAGCAAAAATCATACAAAAAGGCTGAATCTTCTCTTTGCCTACCGGCTTCGCGAGAAGCCGGTCTTTTTTTTCGCGTTTCTGCTCTGTCCTGGCAGACCTTTTGCCCAAGGAACGATTGTGCCGCCCGACTGTCTTGTGATCAATCTCACGCGTTTTGGCGACCTCATCCAAAGCCAGCCGCTTTTTCATGACCTGCATGCCCGCAAGCTCTCCTGCGGCCTGATCTGTCAGGAGAACTTTGTCAAAGCCGTGCCCCTGCTCTGCCATGTGGAGCAGGTCTGGTCTTTTCCAGGCCCTGCCCTGCTCAGAGAACTGGATCAAAACTGGCATCTGGCGCTCCGACACCTCAGTGAGTGGGTTAGGGAAGTGGAAAGCCAGAGTCAGGCTCCTTTTCTCTTGAACCTCACCTCAACCATTTCCGCACGCCTTTTGACCAGGCTCTTTGCCAACGAAAACCGCAAAATTGTCGGTTTTGGGCTGGACAGTGAAGGCTTTGGCCACAACGAGGGCTTCTGGTCGACCTTTCTCGCCAGCACAAGTGCCAGACGCGAAAACGCGGTTTTCAATATTGCCGACATGTTCCGCATGATGGCCCGACCTCTCTTCACAGATCAGCAAAGTCGTGCCTTTACGAGCGCAAGTCTTCGCCCGCCAAAAAGCTCCGATCTGGACTTCGCCAACGCTTTGCTGACCGGCATTCAACATCCTGCCAGGACACAGCCCAAAGCTTTTGTGGCCTTTCAGCTCGGGGCAAGTTCTCCCAAAAGACAGTGGCCCGTGGCTTTTTTTGCCAAGCTTGGCGAAGCGCTCTGGCAAAGAGCCGGCATCTGTCCGGTGCTGACAGGATCAGCCTCAGAAGAAGCCCTGGCCCAAGATTACGCAAGCCGCACGCAGACACCCTATGTCTCGGCCATCGGCAAGACAAGCTGGCCCAGGCTTGCCGCCCTTTTGACCTGTGTGCGACTTCTCGTCACCAACGATACCGGCACCTTACATTTAGCCAGCGGCATGCAGACACCGAGCCTCAGTTTCTTCCTGGCCACAGCCCAGCCCTGGGACACAGGCCCCATACTCCCCAACTGTCTGGCGCTTGAGCCCAATCTTGCCTGCCATCCCTGCGCGTTTGGCCAGCATTGTACACAGTCCATACGCTGTCTTGAAACGATCCGGCCAGAACCTGTGGCCGACCTGATCATACACTATCTGAAGGGCTCAAGCTGGGAAGAAAGCGTACGCCAGACCGCCAATCTCCAGGCACGGGTCTGGCTGAGCCTGCGCGAAGCCGATGGGTTAGCCGGCCTGAAAGCCCTTGGCCCCCATGCCCAAAGTGACCGAACCCTCTGGATTTGCCATCAGCGGAACTTCTGGCGTCAATTCCTTGACGCGCTCACAAGCGATACACCAAACAAACCGGTCTACCCCAAACTTTCCGGCCTTTCAGCGGACTTTGCCCAGGAGCTTGAAAGCGCCCTGCAGCCTGCCCTGCATATCCTTGATGCCTTGGTCCAGCAGGGTCGGCTGGTCGGCAAAAGCGCTCAGGCTGGCACACTCTTTCTGCGCAACTGTGACCGTCTGCAGACCCTTTTGAACACCCATAGCGCCATCAAAAGCCTGGGGTATTTCTGGCATGAACTGCGCAGTGACTACGGACAAAATCTTGAACGCTTGCTTGCCGCAGCCCAGATCTTTGCCCTCCATCTCCAAGCCTTACGGGATAATCTGATTTCTGGCACAGATTATGCTTAACACAGGGTACGCAACTTTTGCGGTAACAATTTCCTGTGGGTAAGGAGGGAAAGATTATGATTATTGTAGACGGACAGAAGAGCGACAAGTCCATCACCGCTTTTGCCAATCTCGAAGAGATTCTCACCGATCTGATGAA
Organism: Desulfovibrio sp.; assembly: GCA_024699605.1. Taxonomy (GTDB): domain Bacteria; phylum Desulfobacterota; class Desulfovibrionia; order Desulfovibrionales; family Desulfovibrionaceae; genus Desulfovibrio. The sequence goes on from JAILPJ010000081.1 coordinate 17,975, forward strand.
TGACTCTTCCATGCACAACCGTATTGTCACCGACGTCTTTGTAAACAATGAAATCTTCTCAGAGATCTATCCGCATCAGGCCGAGGATCTGGCCAGCGACAGCATTGAAAAGGTCGAAATCCGCTCCGTTCCGGCCACGCAGATGGCCCTCGATATTGCCGGAGAAATGACCAAGGTGACTCGCATGATGGAAAGCGGCGGCAAAAATGTGGCCCGGCTTTTCCGCGAAGGCAAAGACAGCGACGCCCTTGAGCTTTTGCAGGATCTTCTGGATGTGGTTCGTGATTTTCTGGCCATGGTCGGCGATTTACGCGAGCGCTATCTGGGCGGAAGCAATGAGGAGTTCCATGCCAAGACCGTTGAGCTTTCGGATCTTTTAAGTGAAATGAGCGACATTCTGGAAAGCGAAGACTGGATTCTGCTGGCTGATCTTCTTGAGTACGAATTTGCCCCGCAGTGCGGCGATTGGCAGCAGCTCAGCGAACAACTGCGTCAGGACCTGGTACAGCGTTTTGCACAGTAGAGGAGGGAGTCTGCCATGGAAAATCAGGGTCTGCTCATGCTTGATCGCGCTCTCGAGCTCGCAGAACAGGAAATGGCAGCAGTTCAAAATGAGGCCTATGAAGACGCTATTGAGCTTTCTCGAGAACGCGGAAAAATGACCAACCAAGCCTGGGACTTCTTCTCAAGTGATGTTCGCGATGAATACCGCACACGCCTGCTTGAATTGAAAAATATTCATCAGTTGCTGCAGAAAATCGCCACAGAAGCCCATGCCAAGGTGGAAGCCTCCCTCAAACAGTCGAAACAGGAGCGCCGCAGAATGCGCGGCTATCAATCTTGCGTAACGCATGCGTTGCAGTAGCGAAAGGCCCCCGGAAACGGGGGCCTTTCTCTTTTGGCGCAAGACTTTGCAAAGGCCAATCCTCGCAAGTACAAGGGAAAGCCCCTTGCGCTTGCCAAAAGACGCTCTACGACTTTTCCCTGCCGGGCTCTTGTGACAAAATCTTCTGCATGGCAGCGCGCACCGCACGCACCTTGCCCGTGATATCTCTGGCGCCGACAAATTCCGAGACAAGCGCCGCACAGCGTGCCCCATTGGCACAAACCTCGGCCACATTATGCTCCTTGATGCCGCCGATGGCCACAAAGGGAAGATGAATATTTTCGGCAACCCAGCGCAAGTAACTCAAGCCAACAGGAGCCACCACGTCTTCCTTGGTTTTTGTGGCGTAAATGGGGCCAACGCCAATATAGTCAGCGCCCTGATTCATGGCCCGCACGGCCTGTTCCGGACTGTGCGTAGAAACACCGATAATCATCTTTTTGCCGCAGAGACTGCGCACATCGCCAAGAGGCAGATCGTCCTGACCAATGTGCACACCATCGGCCTGGCAAAGCAGCGCGATGTCCACATGGTCATCGACAATCAGGCAGGCTTGGGCCTCAAGGGTCATGGCCCTGAGCATACGACATTCTTCGAGCATTTTCCCCATGGGCAGATGTTTTTCGCGGTACTGCAAAATTTTGATACCCGCTGTGAGCAGAGCCTGCACCACATCTCTGAGGGGGCGCCCCAAGGAAAGGCGGGAATCGGTCAACGCATAGAGATCGGTTTCACCGGGAAGCATTCTTGGCATCAGAGCACCTCCGAGTCTCTGCAGAAGAAACTAGTGGTTCGTTGGCCTTTGCGCCCAAAGACGGCGCAAAAGACTGAGCAAAAGCCTGTGTGGCGCAAAGGAGGTTGTCAACAGGCTTTCAGGCACCTGAAAATCCGTGACAGTCCAGTCAGAAGGTTTGGCCAAAGGAAAAAGAAGACGCCCATCGCCTTCTTGGCACGGAACAAGACCGGCCTGCTGCAGCGCCCTGGCCAGAGGCACATGAGCTACGGCAGAGCCTAAAAGCCGCACAAGGATCTCATCGAGCAAGGGCGCACTCTGGCAGGCCGCGATCAGCTGCAAGGGATAGGGCTGACCATTGCCAGGACCGGTGACGTGCATGGCCACAATGCCGTCAACGGCAGCCACGACGGGCGGCAAAAGCTGATACAGAGCGCAGATCAGTCCGGCAAAAAACTCATGGCGCTGACCAAAACGCGCGTGCAAAAGCGCCTTGTGCCAGCCCGGCACACAGCCGTAACAGTTTTTGACAGAGAGCGTGAGACGCATCTGACTGTGCGCTTTGACCTTAGGCAGCGACAGAATGACGTCGCACTCAAGGGCTGTGCGCGCAACGGGAAGCTTGACGCTACGCCCCTCAAGCGCAACGACTTGCGTTACACAAGGCCCCATGGCAACAAGGGGAACCCCAAGATAAGCCAAAGCACGATCCAGACCAATGTGTCTGGCAACACCGGCCAGCGTTCCGAATCCAGGGGAATCGGAAACCGTAACCTGGCAGCCCAGATCGAGAAGATAACGACAGCAGCCTGCCACAAAGCGGGGATCCGTACAGGCAAGGGCCTCGGCCTTCAAAAGATTGGGTTTGACAAGCACGCTCTTGCCTGCCAACGCGGCAAAACCTGCCGCCGCAAGCACGCTCTTGATCTTTTCGTCAAAATCGACCTCGCTGCTGGCAGCACAATGCTCCAGGGCCACTGGCAGAGCTTGCGTCGGCCCCGCATGGGCAATCTGAAAAACATCCCCCATAGACTCTCCTGAACAATGGCACCTTGCCAAGCCTTGCCAAAAATTTTATCTCACCCTCTTGTTTTTTCGCGCGCCAAAGCTCATGCTTCTTGGCCGGAAAAAAAGACACACCCTTTCACGCCGTGAAGAGAAACCCTATGCGCAACATTGTTCCCCAACTGCTCATCATCCTCTCCCTGCTTCTGCTCACAAGCCTTGCCACCTACTCTCTGGCTGCCCCGGAGCAGCCGGGCCAGAGTGCTGAAAAAGCGTCGTCCAAAAACGCCACAGCAGCCCAGAAAGA
>JAILPJ010000083.1 GCA_024699605.1 Desulfovibrio sp.
TCCTTTCACAAACTTCCAGAACCGTTCAATCAGATTAAGGTTCGGGCTATAGGGTGGAAGAAATACGAGCTTTATCTTCAACTTTTCTGCAACCTTCTGAACGATCGCGCATCGTTGATAGCGGGTGTTATCGAGGACCACATAGGGCTTCCCGCTCAGATTTTGGCAAAGGCTCGATGTAAAAAATCGTTCTCAACAGTAAGCTGACCAATTTTTGCATGGAGTTCCTTGAACTTCACCTCATCTGAACTGGAATCGCTTTTGCCTTTATCGGCGAAGATGCCGACGATTCCTTTCTTTGCCTGCGCTTTCCATTGAGATATCTGGTTCGGATGGACGTTGTATTAGACGCCAATTCAGCCAGGGTGCTTTCTCCAGACAAAGCATCCAATGCAACCTTTGCCTTAAACTCCGCTGAAAATTTCCTTCTCTCTTTGGACATACCTGCCTCCTGCGGGCACTTTACGTCCACCTAACGGTTTGGTCCAGAAATCGCAGTCCACTATATTTTGAGCTGGAGCGGGTAGATCTGGCCAAAAGAGCAAACCGAGAAAGGCAAGGGCTTAGCAGTTTAGAGTATAAGGAAGCAGAGCTGGCAACGTGCTTACAGTGATAACGAAAAGGGCGACCTGTTTTGGGTCGCCCTTAAACACACCTATGTCCGGTACTTCATCAAGACCATCCCCTAAGATTTTTCCTTTTCAGCAGAAAAGCCTGCGCAAAACTGTACAGGCTTTCTTTTGGTTCAGAACTGGAAAAAGCTATCTATGCGAAATTGTCATCTGTCAGCTCACCTTCAAGTGACACGACGGCGACCTGACGGATGTCATCCTCGGAAAAGTTAGATTCTAGGCCGTCAAGGCTTGCATCGACAAAGAACACGTTCGCCTTACCTTCTGATTCAGCGACAAGCACTGTATTCGTGGCGCTCACTACATTCTGGTCCAGCCCGCCATCGCCGAAGAACAGCGAGAAGACGCCTTCGAGAGTGGAATCGTCGGACTGTGCATGGAAGATTGCACCTTCATTCACCTGACCAGCCGAGACCTCGGTCAGCGTCGGTGTAGAATTCAGGAATCCGCTGACTTGCATGACGTCACCACTAGCACCGACAGTGAAGTCGCTTATGGTGTCAAGGCCGTTCAATTCGGCGTCGCTAGCGAAAATCACGAGGTCCTGTCCGTCACCAAGCGTGATCACATCGTCATACTGACCGGAGTAAATTGTATCGCCATTATTACCAGCGAACACAGTACAACCGATTGGAAAATAAACCATATTTTCGTCGACTCCGCTATATCCATCATGTTCCAGTTGAACAAAATTGCTGCCATTAGAAGACAAGTATAGCGAAGCGCCCATATTGATAAGTTCAGGATTATTTGAATTACCTAATGCTGAATCTGATATAGTTACAGAGTTCAAGCTCATAACCTTTTGCATATCATTAAAAACATCATATTTTTCGTCTTGAGATTCTTCAGTTATATTGTCATATATCATTTTTCTAATACCGTGTGCTTCATCAACTTGAATTTTATTACTTGTAAACTGTTCTTTTGTCATGATAAGATTGTACGGGGCATAGCCCTCTTCTCCGTCACCAAAACCAAGCTGAGATCCTAATTGTATTGTTTTATCTACTAAATTAGAAATCTCTGTTATATTTATATCTTTGGTTTCATTTATAACATTAAATTCATGAGAGTAAGAATCAAAACTAACAAATTCAATATTTGCACTTGATAATTCATCTATGTTTCCTGAAAGATATGTTGAAGGGCTTATGGATATACTTGCACTTCCACTATATTCAGAAACTGATCCATGAATATAATTTTGACCTGCTTCTACTACCAATGGATTGTCATGATCAGTTGTATATATAGCTATACGAGAATTGTCATTTACACATCTGATATTATCTCCTCCTGCGTATTCTACTTCATGTGAAGTATTAAGACCTCCCGAGAATGTTACATTTCCTGAAAGAACAGTTATGTTATCGCTATAATCAGAAAGCGAGATAGTCAAGTCGTCTTTCCCGCCATACACATGTAAGCTCATCCTTCCCATGACCGCCGCACCGAATCCATTCTCAGGAGCGTCAACACTGATTCCCTTCGAGGCGTCAAGATCCATGGTATCGAAATACATGATCTTACTTGCTGTAAAGTCGTCAGAGACATCTCCAGTAATTGCCACATAGCTCTTACCGTCATTAGTCGTAATCAGCTTATTCAGGGAGTCTGTGCTCAGATTGACATTGACAGCGTCGTCCGCTTCACCTGAGAGCGTCAGGCGATAATATGTAGATGCGCTGTTCTCATCATTAGGATCGTCAGGAACAGCCTCCAAGGTGGCCGTGAAAGACTGGGGTTCTGGTTCTGGCTGATCATCATCAACGCTCCAGAAAATACCACGCATGTCAGGTGCTTGTCCGGAAGTTATTTTCCAGCCAGTTCCTTCGGGGACATCTATTGAGCCACTTGCCGCGCTGATGACAATGCTTTGTCCCATATTACTCGTAAACACGAGATCGTTAGCATTGGTCGTCGCAAGAAAGTTGTCGCCCAATGATACAGTGAATTCACCAGTCATGCGAGGATTGGCTACTTCATAATCCGAAAGTGCATGCTTGAACGATTGCAGCAGAGTGGCGTAAGTGGCATTTGGTCCGGAATAGAGGCTTGCGTCATCGACACGGAACGAAAGCGTCACGACCTCCGAGGTGTCACCGTTTGTGTAATTGAAGGAGAATGAGTCAAAAGGCTGATTGGTCAGAGGCTGCCCATTTTCCTGAGCACTTACCACGTCTATGAGTCTGAGCTGTAAGGTGTCTGGCTGCGGTTCAGGCTCAGGAACAGGATCCAGATCCTCATAGTCAGAAAGAAAGTCGGAGCCAGGGGAGACATCGCCTTCCTGGTTGAATTCCAAACCCTCCATAGAACCTTTCGCCGAGGTTAGAAGAATGTTCTTGCCTTCGACTTCGACTCCGTCATGTGTGACCGTGAAGCTGTCGCCAAGTGACACTGAAAACAGTCCTGCCATCTCAGGATGAGTCGCTTCGTATTCTTCGATGGCGTTCTGGGTCGCTTGCAGAAGCGTGTCATACGTGGCCGCCTTTCCGGCGTACTTGTCTGCGTCCTCCTCAAGGAAAGCAAGCTTTACGTATGTGCTTGGTTGGTCGTCGTCCGCGTACATAAAGCCGAAAGAAGTGACAGGCTGATTGGCCAATGGCTGGTTTTCCTGGGCGCCCGCCGCGTCAATGAGCATAATCTTGAATCCATCGCTGAATTCCGGCTCTGGTTCGGGTTCTGGATATAGATCCTCAGCCTCATAAACGAACCCACCAGCAGGCGCAGTGTTTGAGGTGAACTTCAAGTCTTTCATGGAGCCGGAATGGGATTCAATGAGCAGGCTCCGGCCATCTCCTTCGTACAACACATCCTCAACACGGGCTGAACTGGTGAAATTGTCACCAAGCGACGCGGTGAACACTCCTTTCATTTCGGGATTGGCAGCTTCGTAATCCGCAATAGCGTGCTGGGTAGCTAAAAGAAGCGTGTCATACGTGGCATTTGCTCCGGAATACAGGGCCGCATCAACTGCGCGGAAAGAAAGCGTGACGTTTTCTGTTTGGCTGCCGTCTGAGTATTTGAACTCAAATCCATTGAAAGGCTGATTGGCTAAGGGCTGGTTGGATGTCTGGGCGCTTACCACATCCATGAGCCTAATTGCGAACGCATCGCTGGCTTTTGGCTCAGGCTCGGGTTCTGGCTCAGGTTCAGGCTCAGGTTCTGGTTCTGGTTCAGGTTCTGGCTGCGGCTCTGGTTCCGGTTCCGGTTCCGGTGTGGGTGTCGGTTCCGGTGTCGGAGTCGGTTCAGGCGTAGGTGTGGGTGTCGGGGTATCGCCGCCGTCCGGAACATAGTTTTCATCGCCTGGCACTGGCACGGGATCAGCTGGCTTCACAACGTCATCGGATGCCACATCGCATGGATTGGCCACGGCTGAGGCTTCGCTGGCGTCGACATCTTTAGGTGCAGGGGTGGAAGCGCTGTTGTTGGCCGGAACATTCTCTCCCATCGCATCCCGCAGGCTGTCGTTTGCAACGCGGTCGACAACCGGAACGGTCTGCACCATGGGTGTACCTGTGGCCTCCGCTTCCTGAGCACCGTATTTCTCATAGTGAGAGACAGGGGACAGGCCTGCATGTGCAATGGCCGCCATGACGTCAGCGGCTGTTTTTCCGGCCCATTTTTCAGGTTCGGTCTTCTGCAGCTCGGCGAGCTTTGCAGCGGCATAGGCGTTGGCGTCAAAAGCATTGGAAGGATTGATCAGGTTTCCGTCCCGATCCGTTTCCTTGCAGCCGTACCTCATGTAGTGCTCTTCAGCGCTCATACCGCAGGCCTTGATGGCGTTGGCCACATCAGCTGCCGTCTTGTTCGCCCATTCGGCTCGGATGCCAGCGTCAGGGTTGTTCTTAAGTTGGTTCAGCTTGGCTTCAAGATATTCCGCGGTATTGAAATAAGGATTGGCAGACGTCCCTTCTGTTGTCGAGTATTTCTGATAATGCTGTTCTATGGTGAGCCCGGCCTTGTGGATCGCTTCGATCAGTGTGGCTTCGGTCCAGGGATTGCCGTTGCCGTCCACGGAGCCTGTCGCCGCAAGCTGGGCAAGCTTTGACTGCAGGTAGTATTGCTGGTCGAAATGGATCTGTGTGCAGGCCGAAGTGCCTTCTTTGTCTGAGAATGCTTTGTAGTGCTGCTCAAGTGTGTAACCGGCATCCAGAATCGCTTTCTTTAGCGTTTCTGTTGTGTATTCGTTCCCATTTGCGTCTTTTTGGCCGGTTGCCTTGCACTGCGCCAGTTTCGACTGAAGATACCATTTTTCATTGAATCTGGTGGACATTGCCTCTCCTTGGTTTTTATCCTCTTATTCTGAAAAAGAGGATTGTTATACTCCGGCAAGAAAAAAATTTGCCTTTTCGTCTTGAGCTATGCGGCCGTTTAACGGCTAAACCCGGGTGTTTATGAGGGCTTGCAAGTCACTCCAATGTGAAAGCTTTTTTCTGTCTTGAGTATAATCATTCGAAACTCCTACTAAATTACTTGTATTTAGAACATAACTATTTGTTTTTGTTGTCTTTATGCGAATTTTCAGTGATGTAAAAAGCTCTCTACTAGGCAATTTACGGGATAATAGTGGCGAGGCGCACTATATCCCATACTGGGCGATTTAACAACATTTTTTTCTATGTTGTTTTGCAAGATTATTAGGAAGCTCAAGGTAGCCCTGACTGGTAGGTGTCTAGATAGTAGTTCATTCTCTAAATTCTAAGGCTAAAACTGTTCAGGATTTTTCAGAGCTGAAAAATTCATAATCCCCAATAATCGCGGGAAAACCAAAAATTTCCATTTGCATTTGAATTAACAGAACGAACTAATAGTTGTCACCCTTTGCCTCAACCGGTTGGGCAAACATGCATGAAGTTATCTTCTTCCGCATCAGATTGCCTGTATAACAACAGCACCCACAGGAAGGCCTCTAGAAAGCCCTAGAGTCGCTTTTTGTCGCTTTTGCGTAAGGGCTTTGTCAGGACTTGATTTAGGCCAATCCGGGGCAAATAAACGCATGTTAGAGCTATATCTAGTAGTTCGTTCTGTAAATAACCATGTTAATTTGACGTACTTCTAAAATTTTGGTAGAGGATCTTGAGGAGGGATCCTCTATGGCAAGAAAAAGAAAAGAAATAGCGATCACTGACGAGGAAAAACAGAATCTCCAAGAAATTTCAAAATCACGCACTGCGTCACGGAGCTCTGTTGAAAGGGCAAAGATCATTCTTCTTGTCCTTGAGGGCAAAACTAATGACGAAATTGCCGAACATCTTGTTGAGGTGACAGCAAAGCAGCATTCATAAAAATGGCCTTGCCTTGCACAATCTCGATGAAATTGGAGCTGAGACCTATCGGTATGAAAGACATTTTGACGTGCAAGCAGCTTGCTAATCCACTCAACGAGAAAAATCTTTTCGATGCTGAGTATAATTCCAGCACAGACGTGATTTTTACCGCGACGGCCGAGATGTACAAAGCGAGAAAGCAGAAGCTCGCTCAATAAGGCGCAGCCGAAATCTTGCAAAACAAACGGCCCTGAATGTTTCAGGGCCGTTTGTTTTGTGATTGCTCGGCGCAGTCTTCTGCACACGTTGCGCGTGGCAGCTGCCTGCGTCAGAGATTGTGAGCGGTGAGAAACAAAGGCAAGCCTTGTCCTTACGCTTTGTGCCAGCTGATGAAAAGTTTGTAAGCCGGATTGTCGGTCTCATCAATGTGGGAATAGCCCATGGCATCAACGCGTACGAGAAAATCTTCAAAGGCCGATTCCTGTTCTTCAGAAACATCAAACCCCACCAGTACCCGGCCAAAGTCTGCTCCGTGATAGCGGTACTGGAAGAGGGAAATGCTGAATTCTGTGCGCATGGCATCAATAAAATTGAGCAAGGCGCCTGGACGTTCTGGGAAGGCAAAACGCAAAATGCGTTCGTGGTGGACATTGGGCGCATTGCCGCCCACAAGATGCCGGATATGCAATTTGGCCAGTTCATTATCGCTCAAATCAAAGGCCGTGAAGCCTTTTTCCTTGAGATCGGCCAAAACTTCCACCACATCGTTGCGTCCCTGAATTTTGATACCGAGCAGTACGCGCGCTTCCACAGGGTCCACCGAACGTGTGCAGAGCTCGGTGATATTGCGATTGCCAAGGGCGGCGATGAAATGGCGGAAACTGCCAATTTCTTCAGGTATGGTCACAGCCAGCAGGGCTTCGCGTTCAGCACCGATTTCCGAGCGATCCACCACATAGGAAAGGCGGTCAAAATTCATGTTTGCGCCACTGACAATGGCTACCAGATGGGCGTCACGGATTTTCTTTTCAGCCACATAGGCCTTGAGACCGGCAAGAGAGAGGGCACCTGCCGGTTCGGCGACAATGCGCGTGTCTTCAAAAACGTCTTTGACGGCACCGCAGATGGCATCTGTCCCCACGCAGATGATTTCATCGAGCATATCCCGGCAGATGGCAAAGGTTTCTTCGCCAACCTGCTTGACGGCTACGCCGTCGGCAAAGAGTCCCACATCTTTCATTTCCACAGGATAGCCGGCCTCGATGGAGCGGCGCATGGCGTCGCTGTCGACAGGTTCCACGCCAATGACGCGGATGTCCGGCCTAAGGAGTTTGATATAGGCAGCAACGCCGGCCGCGAGACCTCCGCCGCCGATGGGGACAAAAACCGCGTGGATGGGATCAGGGTGCTGTCTGAGGATTTCCATGCCAATGGTGCCCTGTCCGGCAATGACATCGGGGTCTTCAAAGGGCGGGATAAAGACTGCGCCCGTTTGACGGATGAGTTCCTGGGTGTGCTTCCAGGCGTCACTGAACGATTCGCCTGAGAGAACGACCTGACCGCCGAGTCGGCGTACGGCATTCACTTTAATCTGGGGTGTGGTCACTGGCATGACAATAGTGGCTTCACAGTTCAGGCGTTTGGCTGAAAGCGCAACCCCTTGGGCATGATTTCCGGCTGAAGCGGCAATCACGCCCCGGCTCAGCTCATCGGGTGAGAGCTTGGCCATTTTATTGTAGGCTCCGCGGATCTTGAAGGAAAAGACCGGCTGCAGATCCTCTCGCTTGAGGAAAACGGTATTGCCAAGACGGCGTGACAGACTGACAGCGTTTTCCAGAGGTGTTTCACAGGCCACATCGTAAACTCGACTCAAGAGAATGCGGCTGAGATAGTCACTGTGTTTGGTATGCATGCAAAGACCTCACTGATTCCGTGGACGCTCAATCTTCAAAGGAAGATTTGCTTGAAAATTCTCAAATAAAGGCTCTGTCGATAAGCAACGGTACCTCGGATCATATACGGCGTGATAGGATCCCTCGGGGAGAACTTTTCTTGTTACTCCGCATGAGAACTGATGAAAGACAAGCTTGAGAACCTGTCACGTGCGGAGCACGTGTGCAGAGCAGTCAGCAATAATGCCTAGGTGAATGTCAAGAAATAGCGCACAGTGTCGTATTGTACAAGAGGCGTCTTGGCCCTCGGGGTGTAGCGAAAAAAGAGTGAGAACTGAGAGGAAAAGTGTTCTGAAAGGCTACTTCAGAGCTCAGCTCAAGCCTTACGATAGAATACCAGAAGACATCAGCACGTTATGGCAAAGGAAGAACGCGATGCTTTTGAAAAAACCTCAGTGTTACGCACTCCCTGGTCCGTGAACAAATAATCGACAGCCCCGGAGCACAAAGAGCGCCGATTTGGCAAAAAAGCGAGGATCTCTTGAACAGCGCCTTCAGCCCTCTTTCCCAACGGCGTAAACCCCTTCTTTGATACGTTTGTGAAATTGTATCAGGAGTGCTTGATTTTTCAAAAAATACTTTTTCCAGAGAAAACAAGACCTTGGAGAAAATTCTGCGCATTGTTTAGCTTCCTGAGCACCTGGATTCGTGCCCTTGCGCCCCCCGCTGAATCTGTAGGAATGGAAAACGTCGCCCTTGAAACATTCTCCGATCGTCAGGGGTCACGCTCATGTCAACCACCAACTCTGCTATCGGCCCTTGTGAAGGTCGTGGCTTTGGGGCATAGTGCCTCGCATGCTCAATTTTCACCTTGTGACGCTTTTTCCTGAATTTTATAGCTCACCTTTGGGCTGCGGCTTGATGGCGCGCGCCTGTGCCAATGGCACGCTCAGCTTTTCGTTCCATAATCCTCGCGATTATAGCAGCGACAAGCACCATCATGTTGACGATAGTCCCTACGGCGGCGGCCCCGGCATGGTGATGCAGGTGACGAGTTTGGCCAGGTGTCTGAGGGCTCTTCCCCATCCGGGCCGTTTACTTTTTTTGTCACCGGCAGGTCGCCCCTTTCGTCAGGAACTAGCCCGAGAGCTGGCCCAGGAAGAGCACCTGACCTTGATCTGTGCGCGCTATGAAGGCGTTGATGCCCGTCTCGCTGAGCTTTTTGACCTTGAATGCCTTTCCCTGACTGATGCTGTTTTGAACAGCGGCGACAGTGCCGCTTTGGCAGTGATTGAAAGTGTGGCCCGTTTGACGCCGGGTTTTATGGGCAAGGTCAGCTCCGGAGTGGAAGAGAGTTTTGCTGACGGATTGCTCGAATATCCCCAGTACACCCGACCGGTTGAGTTCGAAGGACTGAGCGTCCCTGAGGTTTTGCAAAACGGCGATCACGCGAAAATTGCCCTCTGGCGTCGCACGATGAGCCTCTATGCCACGCGTCAGGTCCGTCCTGACCTTTTAGACGCAGCCCCCCTGAGCCGGAGCGATCAAGAGCTTTTGCGGCAGGGGCAGGCTCAAGGCCATTTTACACGTCTGGGAAAGAATCTCTCCTTTTGCCTTTTGCACGCGCCTGTGCGTATTGATGGCAAAAAAGAGGGTGTCTCATCTTTGACAAATCTTGACATACACGATATAGGACGTATTTCCGCAAGCTATGGTCTTGGACCGTTCTATGTGGTCAGTCCTCTTGACGATCAACTGCGTTTGCTTGAGCGTCTGAGAGCCCACTGGCTGACTGGGGATTGTGCCAGTCGTCACCCTGACCGTGCCCAGGCCTTGTCTTGTGTGAGATCCTGCCACTGTCTGGATGCCGTGATTGCCGAAGTCTCTCAGTCTACCGGTGTTCGTCCCTTTGTGGTCGCCAGTTCTGCCAATTGGCCCGCCAAGGCGGCTGAGCCCCCCATGACGGTTCAGGCTTTGCGTACGATTCTGGAGCAGCGGCCGGTCTTATTTTGTCTTGGAACGGCGCAGGGCTTGGCCGAAAGTGTCCTTACACGCTGTGACGGACTTGTCCGCCCCTTGCGTTTTCTCTCATACAACCATCTTTCTGTGCGCAGCGCAGCCGCTATTTATGCCGATCGCCTGCTGGGAGACTTCGACTGAAGCGTGGCGCCTGGCCAGGGAGCTGCCAATTTTGCCAGTTTTGCGACGGAGGTTTTCTATGAACGTCATTGAGAAAATAGAACGCGAAAATATGCGTATGGATATGCCGAGCTTTCGTGCCGGCGATACCGTCAAAGTGCATCTGCGTATCGTTGAAGGCGAAAAAGAACGTATTCAGATTTTTCAGGGTAATGTCATTCGCGTCTCACGCGGCACGACCAATGCCAGTTTTACGGTGCGCAAAATCTCTGACGGCGTTGGCGTTGAACGCATTTTCCCTCTCTACTCGCCCTTTATTGACCATGTGGAAGTGGTTACCGAAGGCCGTGTGCGCAGAAGCCGCCTCTATTATCTGCGCAATCTCAAAGGCAAGGCTGCGCGTATCAAGCCGCGCAACCGCTTCTAAGAGCGTGCCCTGCCCATTTTGGCGCAGGAGGAAGGTTTTTTTGATGCGCACGGGGCAGCAATGCTCCGTGTCTTTTTTTCCTCAAAACGAGGCTCGCCATGGCGGATGCGCTGCTTGTACGACTTCCGGGCCAGAGTAAAGGGCTTTGTGCTGGTATCGATGAAGTGGGACGTGGTTGTCTGGCGGGACCTGTGGTTGCGGCAGCCGTTATTTTGCCCGAAGCGTTTGCCCTCCAAGGTCTCACCGATTCCAAGAAACTCACAGCCAAAAAGCGTGAAGAGCTCTGTGGCCAGATTAAGACCGGCTGTCTGGCCTGGGCCATAGGCCTTGTTGGTCAGAGGGCTATTGATCGCATCAATATCCTGCAGGCCACCTTGACGGCTATGAGCATGGCTGTGGCAAAACTCAGTCTTGCCCCCATTGGTCTGTGGATCGACGGCAATAAGACGCTGCCAGAGCAGATGCTTATCCGCTTCTGGCGAAAGCACCACACAGAGCAGCTCCCCTGGCAGCGGGCCATTGTCAAGGGCGATGCGTCAGTGCCCGCCATTTCCGCAGCCTCGATCCTGGCCAAAACCTATCGTGACGCTATGATGCACGCTTTTGCCAAGCGCTGGCCTGAATACGGTTTTGAGCGCCATGTGGGCTATGGTTCAGCGCTGCACCTGCGTATGCTGCGCGCGCATGGCCCGTGTCCTTTGCACCGGCGCACTTTTCGCGGTGTTTTACCCCAAAAGCCCGACGACTACGAAATGTCGCTTTTGCGCTCCCTTTAGCGAGGGGATTGGTATGCCACCCAGCCATCCGCGTCTTTGGATCGTCGCCACCCCCCTGGGAGAAGTCACCGATCTCTCTTTGCGGGCGCGAGAGGTTTTGTCTGCGGTGGACTGCATCCTGGCTGAAGATACACGCCGGGCGCAGCGTCTTTTGGCCAGCTGTGGCTTGCCCAAGCGACCCCTGCTGAGCTTCTTTGAGCATAATGAAGAAGAGCGCGAGGCTGAGGTTTTGGCACGCCTCAGAGCCGGTCAAAATCTGGCCCTGATCAGCGATGCCGGAACCCCGCTTTTGTCAGATCCAGGCTACCGTCTGGTGCGTGCCTGTCGCAGGGAGGGCCTTCCTGTCTCACCAGTGCCAGGGCCATCGGCTCCGGTCTGTGCCCTGTCAGCCGCAGGTCTGCCTCCGCTTCCCTATTCCTTTCTGGGTTTTTTGCCACGCGATCTTGCTGGCAAACGCCGACTGTTTACGGCTTTTGCCAGGACGCCCGGAACCTTGATCTTTTTTGAACGGGCTGATCGGCTGGCTGAGAGTTTGGCCCTGGCTTTGGAGATCTTTGGCCCACGTGAGCTTGCCGTGTGCCGGGAATTGACCAAGATTCATGAAGAATTTATAGTAACCCGCCTTGAATCTTGGGCCGATCTGCCTGAACCGTTACTAGGTGAGTTGACGCTGCTCATCGGACCGAGCGAAGAAAGAGTACGAACGCCCAAAGACGAAGTCTTGGCGGCACTGGCTTGTGCCAGGGAAGCTGGCGGCCGGGCGCGGGATGTCGTCCGCAGGCTGCAGGCTTCGGTGACGGGCTGGACTGGGAAAGAACTCTATGCCCTGTTGCGGGAACTTACGGAAGCTGAGCGCAAGGTCTCAGCAAAGGACTGAGCCATGGCGCACAAGAAATCAGCCTCCGACATCGCCGTGAACAAAAAGGCCCGTTTTTTATATGAGCTCGATAATTTTCTGGAAGCGGGCATTGCGCTGACAGGACCTGAAGTGAAGAGCCTCAGGGCCCATAAAGTCAATTTCATTGACAGTTACGTGGAATTCAAAAACGCTGAGGCCTGGCTCGTTTCACTGCATATCGCCCCGTATGAGAATGCGGGCTATGCCCCCCAGCAGCCCGGTAGGCCCCGGCGTCTTTTGTTGCATGCCAAGGAGATCTCTCGCCTGGCAGCCGCTGTGGCTCAGAAAGGCTTAACTGTGGTACCAGTGCGCCTGTATTTTGCCCATGGTCGTGTGAAGGTGGAAATCGCCCTGGGTCGGGGCAAGAAAATGCATGACCATCGGGAAAGTCTCAAACAGCGCGCCTGTGAACGAGATCTGGCCCGAGAACTGCTTTAGGCGGGTGCATGATGCGAATTTTTCTCCTTTTCCTCGTCTGCGTAACTTCGTTGTTTTGTTGCGCTGACAGCCTCTGGGCCAAAGAACGCGTTGTCTTCGGTCAAAAGCCCAATCTCTTTGCTCTGGAAGTCGCCGATGACTGGAAGATGGAGATGTTGACCAATGGCTTGCAGCTGACAAGCCAGGATCAGAAACAAAGTGTGGCCATTGCTGTCAATGACGGAGAAGGGATTGCGCTGAGTTCCTTGGAACGCTCACTTCCCGCAAGGCTTGAACTCAAGGACGTCAAGAAAAAGAATGACAAGAATGGGATAACACTGACCGGTCTGCGCCAGGCCATACCGGTCCTTGTCTATCTTCAGCAAAGGGATTTTCTCTTTGTCTCAGTGGTCGCAACGGGCCTTGAGAAAAAGCAATTGGATGCGCTGCTGGCTTCGTTAACGCCGGTTGATTCAGATGATGTTGAAAAGATCGAAGAGGAAGACAACAAGAAAGGGGAATAGGCGTGCCCGTTCTGAGCGCAAGATAGACCTCAGAACAAGCGCTTAGTGCTGACAGCGGGGACAGAAGACAGTGCCCCGGCCACAGACACGAATTTTTTGCAGCGGTGTTTTGCAGCGGATGCACGGTTTTTTGTCTCTGCCATAGACCGCCAGTTCGTTTTGAAAGGCCCCGGCCTGCCCGTTGGCATCCTGATAGTTGCGGAAGGAGGTGCCGCAGCCTTTGATGGCTTTTTTCAGAATGCGCTTGATACTGGTCAGCAGAAGCTTTTTTTCGTCGCGACTGAGGCTGGCAACCGTTCTTTCAGGATGAATGCTGGCCAGAAACAGGGATTCGTCGACATAGATATTGCCTAAACCGGCCAAGACTTTTTGATCGAGCAGCGCTGCCTTGATGGTGGCGCTTTTTCTTTGTTCTACGCGGGCCAGAAAGAGGGCGAGAGGCGTTTCAAGGGGTTCTGGCCCCAGTTCGGCGTAAAATTTCCAGCTTTTGAGCATGGCTTCCGTAGCCAGAAAGAGCGTCCCGAAGCAGCGGATATCGTCAAAAAAAAGGGAAAGAGACGTATCCTCTTTTTTGAGGTGAAAAATACAGCGGGTATGGCTGCCCTTGGGGGTCATGGCGGGATGGCAGAGGAGAGCGCCTGTCATCCGCAAGTGCACCACAAGGAAGCGTTTTTCTGCCGTATGCTCTTCCAGGCCGAAGAGGATCAACTTGCCACGGCGTAGAATTTGAACAATACGCAGGCCGAGGAGCTGGCTCAAGGGCAGGCTGTCTTTTTGCAGACTTTCTCGTCTGATCAGCTCAACATCGGTAACGTGCGCGCCAAGAACGTGCGGCATCAAGGAGCGGACAACGCTTTCCACTTCAGGCAATTCGGGCATGGGATTTCCGTTTAGACGTAGAGCTCAAGCAGTCCTTGCGGCGGGTCGATGACAATGCGTTTGCCTTTGGCATCGAGGACGCTGATGAAGGAGGGATCTGCCGGAAAAAGGATTTCACGGTCATCATCGCTGCTGATGGACCAGACGCAGGCCCCTTGCACAAGGTGGGAAAAACGACCCAGGCGCGTGCCGTTGGGGAGAAAAACATCGGCTCCGAGCAGATCACTGATATAGGCTTCACCGTCTTCTGGTTCAGGCAGGTCACTACGGAGCGTGTAGAGTTTGGCGGCTCGCAGTTCCGCCGCTGCCTCCCGGCTGGTGATACCCGCGATACGGATCAAAAGACGACCATTGTGTCGGCGCGCCTGCTCAATGGTGATGCTCCTCGGTTCTGATTTCCCTAAAACCAGCCAAAACGACAGATCGGACGAAAAAGGGGAGACGCCGTACCAATCAAGGACGATCTCCCCGTGAATTCCATGCGGCCTACCAAGAGAGCCCATGTGAATATACTTTGTCATCAACTACTTTCAGCGTCGTGATCCCGAAAGGCCGTCCCCGCAAGGGGGCATTCAGGATGAAACGCAGCTCCGTTTTTTCTCCTAAGAAGAGAGCAATCCAAGATTTTTCAGTGCTTGCGGCAAATGCCCGGCACTTGCATGGGGTGACCAGTCACCTTTGGGGCTTGAGGCGAGGAAGGTGACTTTGTCTGCCACGATTGGGTTTGGAGAGGGATCAGCCACGGGCTTTGTCAGTGAGAAAACCGACCTCGTGGCTTTGTGTAGAGAGCCGACTTGCTGAAAAAACCTGTAATCAGTCAAGTCGGCTGCTAATATGATAACGTAACTGTCAAATGTTACTCGAGAATTTCAAGAACGGTACGCTTCTTTGCCTTCGTCGAAGCTGCACTCAATATGGTACGCAACGCCCTTGCCGTACGCCCTTGCTTGCCTATTACCTTTCCCAGATCATCTTGTGCAACCTTCAGTTCTAGAACAGTAGTCTGTTCACCTTCAATTTCACTCACCTGAACATTTTCCGGGTGATCAACGAGTGACTTGGCGATGAACTCAATAAGGTTTCTCATGGCGTCCCTCCTTCGCCACCACCTTATCTGAAGGCAGAGAAACTACTACATATGCTCCTTCAAAAGAGAACGCACAGTATCAGTCGGTTTTGCACCGCGATCAAGCCACTCCTTGATTTTTTCTGCATTCAGTTTCACTTCTGGTGGGTTTGTCATTGGGTTGTAGTAACCCAGAAATTCTAAAGGACGACCATCTCGCGCGGTCTCATTATTTGCGGCCACCACCCGGTAGAAGGGATGCTTTTTACTGCCGAGACGCGTCAGTTTTAACTTCACTGCCATAGGAACTCCTTTATTGCATCCATAGCAATTGTAGATAAAAAAATCAAGTCTCAAGTGCTTGGCAAGCCTATTTCCTGCCATGTTTGCGTTTTTCTTTTTTCTTTTTTTTGCGCTGAGCGCTGCTTGAAGAAGCTGGGGCTCCCAGACGCATGGCAGGCATCTGGTCTGAGGGCATGGGAGGAAGTCCCATGCCGGCCATCCCCGGCATATTCATCTGGCCCAGACCGGGCAAAGACGGTCGTTTTTGTTTACCGCCCATGACACTTTTCATCATCTTCCGCATGTCTTCAAACTGTTTGACCAGCCGATTGACGTCCATCACCGTCACGCCGGAGCCTTTGGCTATTCTGGCTCGGCGGCTGCCGTTGAGAATGTCCGGATTTTGCCGTTCCTGAATGGTCATGGAACTGATGATGGCTTCGATTTTATTCAGCTCTTTTTCAGGCATGGCATTGGTCGCCGCCTGCATTTTTTCGCGCAGCCCCGAAAGGCCCGGAATGAGCTTCATAATGCTGTCTAGGGAGCCGATTTTCTTGATGCGGTGCAGCTGGTTTAAAAAGTCTTCAAAATTGAAGCTAGCCTTGCGCATTTTTTTGGCCAAGGCTTCAGCTTCCTCGGCATTGATCGTTTCCTGCGCTTTTTCCACCAGCGTCAGCACATCACCCATACCCAGGATGCGACCGGCAATGCGATCAGGGTGAAAGATCTCAATTTCTGAGAGTTTTTCGCCCACACCGACAAATTTGACGGGCGCTCCGATCACGGAACGGATGGAGAGTGCCGCACCACCGCGGGCATCACCGTCCATCTTGGTCAGGACAACGCCTGTCAGTGCGATCTTTTCGTGAAAGGCTTGAGCGACATTGACCGCTTCCTGACCGGTCATGGCATCGGCCACAAACAGGATTTCCTGCGGATTCAGCGTCTGCTTGAGGTCCTTGAGCTCGTCCATCAGCGCTTCATCGACGTGCAGGCGGCCTGCGGTATCGAGCAAAAGTACGGTCGCCTGTTCCTTGCGGGCCTCTTCCAGCGCCTGGAGGGCTATGTCATGCGGAGACATTTCCGTTGTGGAAGGAAAACAGGGGATATTCAGCTGCTTAGCCAGGACCATCAGCTGATCAATGGCGGCTGGGCGATAGACGTCAAGGGGGACAAGATAGGGGCGCATTTTTTGCTTGCGCAAAAGATTGGCCAGCTTGCCCGCACTGGTCGTTTTGCCCGAGCCTTGCAAACCTACGAGCATGATGCTCGCCGGTTGGGCACCAGTGAGATTGAGATCGCAGCTTTCACCGCCCAGTATGGTGACCAGTTCGTCATGGACAATCTTGACGACCTGCTGGGCCGGATTCACACCCTTGAGCAGATCTTGGCCCACACATTTGGCGCGGACATTTTCCACAAAGGACTTGACGACGGAGAAATTGACGTCGGCTTCGAGCAGAGCCAGACGGACCTCTCGGAGACCTGCCTGAATATTCTCTTCAGTCAGGCGGCCATGACCACGGAGGCTTTGAAATACTCCGCTCAGTCTGTCGGATAGGCTTTCGAACATGACAACTCCGTCTTACAAAAAACGAAAATAGCAAAAAAAAATAGCTGGTAAATCAGTCTTCGTCAAGACAGTACCCAAAAGCCAGGTCGTCTGCTTGACGCAGATTACGCTTCAAGGCAGAATAGCCCAATGGATGAGAATGTTTCGTCGGCTGACAGTGGCAGCGGATTTTTGGTGACAGAAGCCGAGGCCGGACAAAAACTTTTGCAGTTGCTTGAACGCAGACTGCATCTTGCACCGTCCCTTTTGCATCGCTGGATTCGTACAGGCCAGATTCGCTGTAATGCGGCGCGCTGCAAGCCCTTTGATCGAATTTGTGCGGGTACTTTTGTCCGTATACCGCCTTTTGCCTGGAAAATGGCCCAGCAAAGTGTCTTTGAGCGTTCAAGCCAGCTTCCGCCCCTGCCCCCTGAAGTCGGTCGACACGGTCAGCTTGTGGCCTACCTCAAACCTGCGGGTTTGCCCACCCATCCAGGCTCTGCCCATACCGACAGCTTGGCTGCCCGTCTCAAGCAGCATGCTGGCGTCGCTCCTTTTGTGCCAGTACCGGCCCATCGTCTTGACAAGGATACGCAGGGCTTATTGCTCGTGGCCACCAGTCACGCCGCGTTGCGCAGTTTACAGGCGCAGATTCGAGCAGGCCAGCTGAGCAAGGAATACCTCTGCTGGGTGCAAGGACTTTGGCCATGGCGCAAGACGCGACTTCTGCGTCATTATCTGAGTAAGAGCTGGGAGGCTGGCTTCGAAAAAGTGCGTGTCTTTGGGCTGACAGCTGGGAGTGAGGAGCGGCCCATGGGAAAACTCGCCGAAACACTGGTGGCTCCGCTCGCCTTTGGTCAAGACTGTACGCTCCTGCTTGTACGCATTCTCACCGGTCGAACCCATCAGATTCGAGCTCAGATGGCTCATCTTGGCTACCCCTTGCTGGGCGATGCCAAATATGGCTCAAGCGTCAAAGGGCCTCTCTATCTGTGCGCCTTCAGGTTGACTTTGCCCGATGGCTTTGTTTTTGCCACACTGCCTGACTGGCCCGAGCCCTTTACGGTGCATGAGCTCCCCTCCCAATCCCTCAGTCCTACGCAGAATATCGAGATTTGTTGTGAATGAGCTGCCGCGTATCGTTCTTTTGGGTCGACCCAATGTTGGCAAGTCGACCCTTTTCAATCGTTTGATCCGGAGCAATCGGGCCATTACCCACGACCGGCCGGGCATCACCCGCGACGCCCTTGAAGGCTGTGTGCGCAAGGGCGCCAAAGCCTTGTTTACCCTTGTGGATACCGGTGGACTGACCCTGACGGACAGCGAACGGGTGAGCAGTGGGCCTGAAGGGCTCAAGGGCTTTGAAGAGGCTATTTTTGCTCAGGTCCAGTCGGTCTTGGCCACAGCCCAAGCCATTTGTCTTGTGGTGGACGCCAGAGACGGTCTTTTACCCATGGACGCCCATCTGGCGACGCTGGCGAGAAGATCAGGGCTTCCGCTCTTATGTGTGGTGAACAAAGTTGACGGCAGTGAACACACAGAGCGGCTCAGTGCGGAATTCCATGCTTTGGGCTTGCCCTTGATCGCCATTTCAGCAGCCCATGGTCTGCATATCCCCGAGCTTGTGCAGAAGATGTCCTCCCTTCTGCCTGAGGGCCAAGCGCTTGCTTCTGAAACCCCTGCACCGGCTCTCAGGCTGGCCTTTCTGGGGCGGCCCAATGCTGGCAAGTCATCACTCGTCAATGCGCTGACCGGTCAAGAGCGCATGATTACGTCGGATGTGCCTGGCACGACTCGTGACAGTGTGGATGTGGCCTTCAGGCTGGGAGGGCGCAACTATGTCTTTGTGGACACAGCCGGTGTGCGCCGGAAAACCAAGATCAGCGACGAGGTGGAACGGTTTTCGGTGAACTCTTCGCTCAAGTCGACCACCAAGGCCGATGTGACGCTTCTGGTCTTGGATGCGACAGAGGAATTGAGTGTCCAGGATAAACGTTTGATTGATCTCCTGGACCGTCGCAAAACGCCTTTTCTCGTGCTTTTGAACAAACGCGATCTTCTGTCTGAGCGTGAGATAACCCGCGTGCGCAAGGAAGTGGCAGAACAGCTGGCCTTCTGTGCCCATGTGCCTGTGCTTTGTGTTTCAGCCAAAAGCGGGCAGGGCTTGCAGAAAGTTTTGCCCATGGCCTTACGCATCAAAGAAGAGTGCAGCAAACGTATTCCCACAGGCAAGCTTAACCGGGCCATGGAAGAAGTGCTGACGAGACATCAGCCGCCAGTGGTCAGGCGTTCCCGCCCGCGTTTTTTCTACCTGACCCAGGCCGAGTCAGAGCCGCCGACCTTTGTGTTCTTTGTCAGTGACGCCACGCGAGTGCCTGAAAGTTATTTGCGTTACCTTGAGCGTGGTTTGCGGAAGCTTTTTGCTATAGATCACGCCCCGGTGCGTATGCATTTGCGTTCAAGCCATAAAAAACAGTCAGGCAAGTCGGCCTCCTAAACGAACCGCTTTGAAACCCAAAAAAAAAGGAGAGAAACGTGTTTCTCTCCCTTTTTTTGGGCTTACGGCTTAGTAATTTTCTTTTTTGATTTCGAAGAAGCTCTGGGGATGACTACAGACTGGGCAGAGCTTGGGCGCCTTTTTGCCGATGACAATATGGCCACAGTTGATGCACTGCCAGATGCGGTCGCCGTCACGCGAAAAGACGAGATCACCCTTGATATTGGCCAGAAGTTTGCGATAGCGCTCTTCGTGCTCTTTTTCGATCTTGCCGACCATTTCAAAACGGGCGGCGATTTCCGTAAAGCCTTCTTCGCGGGCTTCCTTGGCCATACGGTCGTACATATTGGTCCATTCGAAATTTTCGCCGTCTGCGGCCTGCTCGAGATTGGACACGGTATCCTGAATATCCCCGCCCTGCAGATACTTGAACCAGATCTTGGCGTGTTCTTTTTCGTTACCGGCGGTTTCTTCAAAAATATTGGCGATCTGGACATAGCCTTCTTTGCGGGCTTTGGAGGCAAAGTAGGTATACTTGTTGCGGGCCTGGCTTTCGCCGGCAAAGGCTTCCTGCAAATTTTTTTCGGTTTTGCTGCCTTTGAGTTCCATGGCACACTCCTTCATGGTTAAATGATGTCCCTGGCTGGAGACAGAAAAAAGTTGGACTGGCAAAAAAGGGCAAACGCCGGGTAATGCGGCACAGTTTTTTGCTTAAACCCAGTGTGCCCCATGCGCCTGCAAAAGGCAAGGAGCTGGGTGTGCTCAGCCTTTTGAACAGAGCTTAGGACTTTTGCTTATTTGGCGTTAGGGGTTGGTTTGACATGCCCTAAAAGCTTGGCACTGCGTTGGCCTTCGGGTTTGAGGCTTTGGAGAATGCTCTCGGCCCCCTGAGCGGCGGGATCTTTGACAATAATGATCAGAAGATCCTCGGCATTGGCCGCCACCAGGGTTTTGGCTTGGCCTTTCAGAATGGTGTCGCGGGGATTGCCGGTAAACACCCAGAAGGGGCCTTCGGCCACAGGTTCAGAGGCCTCAGCCTGCTGACTTGCCAGCGTTCTGGCGGATTGTTCGGCATCTTTGCCGGGCTTGTTGGGTAAAAGGTAGAGACTCAGATAGGCCACATAGTTTTCTTCCTGAGTGTCTTTTTTACCAAGAAAGAGCATGTATTCGTTTTTGTCGCGGCTGCTAATACCTGTGCGTTCGCTGCCATCCCAGCCTGCGGGCAGATCGACTCGAAATTCGGAAAAGACACGCTCTTCGGCAAGGGCTGGATGGGCCAAAACGCTCAGTGCGAAAACGCATACAAGGCTTGAGAAAAAACAACGGATCATGCCAAACTCCGATTTTGGACATTAGGGAGTACGCAAAAACGACAAAAGAGAGGGAATGGCCAAAAAGCCGAGAAAGAACACAAGGGCAGAGCCTTCAAAGAGAGCGGTTTTTTTTGGCCATTTATGAATCAGGGCGAGGGTGAGCGCCAAAACAACCATGGTCAAGAGCGTATTTTCCAAAAGGTTCTGGAAAATCGTGGCGGGGATTTGACCAGGACGCAGCAGGTAACCAATGCCGACGGCCCAGACATTCAGACAGTGGGGAATGGCTCCCACCAGACCAAGTCCGGCAAGCCAGCGCCTGACAAGGGTGATGTCTTGGGGGGGAGTCTGCAAGGCGCTTAAGGCGCGCGTGATTGTGGGCACAAGGGCCAGAAGGGTGATACAGGCCGGTACAAGGGAAAAATAGGCGAGATGCCAGGTGTGCATCAAGATGGCGGTGAAGGCCTGACTGGCCTTGAGGCCCGGCGGCAGACCGGCAAAGGGCCACGAAAGGCAAAAGAAGGCGGCAAAGCACAGCATTACCAGCACGACGCTGAGAACCAGAGCCTGCCCGAGTTTTTGCTGGCTTGTTCCAAGCCTCTTGGCAAGCCAAAGGGCCAGTGGGGGCACAAGGAGCCAGAGGGCAATATTCACCGTATAGGGCAGGACAGCCGGGTTGAGCGGCGAAGGCCACTGCCAGGCGCCACCCTTGCTGCTAACATTTGCCACAAAGAGCAAAAAAGCGCCCAGGGTTGACAGCGGCCCTGCCAGAGCGAGGAAGACCAAGGTTTTCGCCAGATACTGGCTTACGCTCAGGCAGAGTCGCAGATGCTTGCGTTGAGCCAGAAGC
Source organism: Desulfovibrio sp. (assembly GCA_024699605.1). Taxonomy (GTDB): domain Bacteria; phylum Desulfobacterota; class Desulfovibrionia; order Desulfovibrionales; family Desulfovibrionaceae; genus Desulfovibrio. The sequence goes on from JAILPJ010000083.1 coordinate 21,418, forward strand.
AAAGCCAAAAGCAGAAGGCACGAGAGGCCAAGCGCTGCCTTGGCCAGGGCCAAGGCCAAATCCACAAGAAACTGACAGAGAAAAAGCATTAGCGGTTCCATGCGGCGTGTTCTTCCTTAGTCCAGGCTGCTGGCTTTTTCCCTGAGATAGGCCTCATATCTGGGGAGAATTTCACTGGGCCGGCCATGGGCAAGTATGGTGCCCTGGCCCAGCCAGTAGAGATAATCGCAGCTGGTCACCGTGCTCAGTCTGTGGGCGACCAGAACGAGTGTGGCGTGGCCGCCCAGCGATTCAATGGTGTGCTGAATGGCCTGTTCCGACGCGCCATCGAGAGCACTGGTGGCTTCGTCAAAGAGAATCAGCTCGGGTTCTTCATAGAGGGCCCGGGCAATGGCCACTCTTTGCACCTGACCGCCCGAAAGCCGAACCCCGCGTTCGCCAATGACCGTATCGAGTCCTTCCGGCAGATCGGGCAGAAAATCCATGGCCGCCATGCGACAGCAGCGTTCAACGCGGGCGCGGTCAATGTCTTTTCCCCATTGGGAAAAGGCCACGTTTTCAGCAATACTGGCATTGAGCAGAAAGGGCGTTTGCGGCACATAGCCGATATGTCTGAGCCAAAGGGGTCTGAGCTGGGCGTCAAGCCTTTTGCCATCCACGCAGATTTCCCCCCTGGTGGGACTCAGAAGGCCGGTGAGCAGACCGACCACCGTGCTTTTGCCAGCGCCTGAGGACCCGATGAAACCGATCATGCTGCCCTTGGGGATGCGGACATTGAGTGCCGTTAAGGCATCGGGGCGCGAGCTGGGGGTATCGGGATAGCGGAAGGCGACATCTTTAATCACAAGCTCCTTTTTCAGGCTGAAGTCGTCGGGTGTGGTGCTTGCCTGATTTTCCTGAAGCTGCTCTGCCGCTTTGATTTCCTCACTCAATTCCGCAATGAAGGCGATGGCATCGTGGGTGTAGACCATGTGCTGCTGCACTTGCAAAAGGGCCGTGACGAGGCTATTGACCGTCGGCAGGATGCGCCAGGTGACCGCACAGAGCAGGGTCAATTGCCCTGTGAGCTGGGCTACGCTTAAGCCTTGTCGGCTCATGATGACGAGGGCCGCCAGCAGCATCAGCATGCCTGTGAGGTCGAGGATCCACGAAGGGGCCGGATAGATGACCGGCAGCATACTCTGCACACGCGCAAAACCCTGTCTGCGGTTCTGAAACTGTTCGAGGAAGGCCTCTTCCTGTCCGTAAATTTTGACTTCGCGGATACCGGCCAGAGACGGATAACTGACTTTATTGGCTCCGGCTTCCATCTGCATGGACGTGGCGTTGAGCTCTTGCACCTTGCGTTGAGCAAGGCTATAGGTCACACAGGTGCTTACCCCAGTACAGACGAGCACTAAAAGCGCTGCCCAGGGTGTCACTGACATCACCACGGCAATCAGCACACAGGCCACAAGGAACTGACTTGTGGCCTGCAGGGCGGCCAGAAGGAAATCGGCGCTGAAGCGGGCCCAGGTCAGACGTGTTTGCAGCATGCTCATGTCCTGGCGTACATGCCAGAGATAGGGGGCGTGGAGCAGAAGCCTGTAGAAGCGGACACTGAAATAGACGCCGACATGTTGGGAAAATTCGGCCTGACGCCAGGTCATAAAGGCCAGAGACAGGGATTTTAAAGCCAGAGCGAGGCATAAAACAACCATCAGCCAGAGCAGGAGTGTCCTCTGATCCTGGCTGAGCGGGGTCAGAACCGGAAAGAGCTCCAGCAGTCTGCGGAAGGCTTGTGCTTCAAGAAGACTCTCCGGGGCGGCGAGGGCTACGCCCAGCAGAGAGAGCGCCGCGGTGATGGCGAGTTCAAGCAGACTGATACTGCTGGAGAGGGCCAGCACCCTCAGGCAGCGTCTCTTTAACGGTTGACTGAGCTGGGCAAAGATCGTGCGAAAGGTGTTCAGGGCCTGAAAACGCGACATGGTTTTTGCTCCGCAAAAAAGGCTTAAGAGGCAGAAAAGGCCTGCTTTGCATACACTCTGGGCGGAAAAATGTACATAGCAGGCTCTCTCTCGAGTAATTGGCAAGCTTTTTGATTAGGGCTAGAGTTTTTTCGTACTTGTGCCGATATACTTAGCGAACTGGAAAGCGTAAACGTCTTTGGTCGCTTTCCGATAAACCTTAGCTCGAACAAAAATACGTTTGTGGAACGGAGTCGCGCATGTTGAGAGCTATATTTTTCATCTTAACCCTCAGTCTTTGCTGGCCCGCTTACGGGATGGCAAAGCCAGCTTGGCCCCCAGCCCCGCCTCAGGGGACGGCTTTGGACATAGAAGATACCGTTTACGGTGTACTCAGAACACACCGCAGCCTGCGTGGTATGCAGGAGAATCGCGAAGTGCTTGAGCATGAGCTTTGGCGGGCTCGTGCAGGCTTTGGCCCGAGAGTCGATCTCGAGGGCAAGGCCGGCGGCAGTATCTACAGCGATAGTACCACGCGTTCTTACGATTGGGATGCCACCATGTACGGCTATGTCTCAGGCAGTGCCAAGCTTGTGCAGCCCATCTGGGATGGCTTTGCCACACGTTCTCGGGTGCGTGAAGCCCAGTCGACCTTAAATTCGCAGTATCACCGTGTTTTTGATACGGCCACGGCCCTGACCCTGGATGGTATTATCGCCCATATTGATCTGCTCAGACGCAGAAGCATTTATGAAATGTCCCTTGAGAATATCCGTCAGCACAAGGAAATTCTCGCCCAGGCGCAGGAACGTGCTTCCTTCGGCGCGGACACCGAAGCCGATGTGACACAGACGCAGTCGCGTTTGGCCCGTGCGGAAAGTAGTCTTTCCGAAGCCAAGGCCGCTTTGCTCGTTGCCGAACACACCTACACCCGCTTGACGGGTCTTGATCCCAAGAATCTGCGTCCTGTGACCATGCCGCCGGACGTCTTTACCGCGACCGATAAGATCTATGAGCTGGCCCAGAAGTCCAATCCCAAGTTGGCCGCCTATCTGCAGGATATTCGTGCCGCCCGGGCCCGTAGAGAACTGGCTGATTCCGCCTTTTACCCGACCTTCAATCTGGAAGCCGGTCCGAGCTATACCGACCGCGGTGGCTCTTCAGATCGTTGGATCTACAGCTTTGATGTCTTGGGTACCATGCGTTGGAATATCTTTAACAGCGGTGCCGACGTAGCCGAACGCAAGGCGGCTTCAGCCCGTATGCGTCAGTCGCGCCAGGTCATGTACGACTATCTCGACAGCCTCAAGCTCGATATCGAGACCACCTGGAGCAACTATCAGGCCGCTCAGGAGCAGTATCAGCATTACTCCAAGGCCGTGGAATTCAATAAGTACACACGTGCCGCCTATCTGGAACAGTTTTCCATCGGCAAGCGCAGCCTTCTGGACGTGCTAGACACCATCAGCGAGCTCTATAATTCTTCCACACAGGCAGAAACAGCACGCGGCAATATCCTCGTGGGTGCCTATCGCCTTTCAGGATTGACCGGCAATCTCCTGCCTTCCATGGGCATTGATACCAAGCCCTTACAAGAACGGGTGCCTGTGGATCCAGAGGATAAGCGGGAACGATTTACCCCTGCCTGGTTTAAGTAGTCTTTTGCTCAAGAAGATCCACAAGCCAAGGGCCGTCCCATGATGATTGGGGCGGCCCTTGGCGTTTTTTTTTGCCTCAAAAAAAGTTCACAGCATGCAGAGCAACTTTTTCAGGTATTTGAAAATCAATTTCAGTTTGCTATTGAATATTTTGGCTGCAGGGCATATCGTAGAATTGAGTACACTAGCTCAGACAGCGTGTGTGGTTTCTGATAGACTCTGCTCCGTCAGACGTTTTTTCTCGCTTTGGCAAAAAACTGGTTACAGCAATGGATAGTGCACAAAACGCTTCTTCTCAGCCTGCGCCGGCTTCCAGCGCGGCTTCGGAAATATCCCAAGCGGCCACTACGTATTTGAACGAGCCTGCCTCCCAAGCCTCTGGTCTGAACAAAGCCCAGGAAGGCTCTGAGCTGAAGAGTAAAAGCGCCTCTGTAGGTCCTCTGCGTCCCAGTGACGTGGATTTCATGCCTTCTTTGTTGCGCAGTCTCTCGGTTCTGCTGCATCTCAAGGGCAAGCCTGTTTCCCCGCAATTTCTGATGACGGGATTGGGCGGAGTCAATATTTCGCCTCAGTCCTGCCTGAGAGCTGCGCGTAAGGCCGGCCTTTCGAGCAGCATCATGTACCGGCCGAGCCTTGAAAATATTCCTTCCCTGGTCTTCCCCTGTATTCTTTTGCTGACCCACGACCGTTCCTGCGTCATTGTCTCGCGTCAGGGCGAGCAGTGCGAAGTCATTTTTCCCGAAACCGGTCAAACGGCTCAGACTGTCAATCTTGAGGATTTGGCCAAGGAATACACTGGCTACGCCATTTTTGCCGCTCTGCCCAGGTCGCCTGAAGAGCGGGTGGAAAAGCTGACCTTATCCAAGGGCAAGCGCTGGTTCTGGGATGTTCTGCGTTACTACGCCCCCATTTACCGCCATGTGGCTCTGGCCAGTGTGGTCATCAATCTCATCGCCATTGCCTCGCCGCTCTTTGTGATGAATGTCTATGACCGCGTGGTGCCCAACAACGCCTTTGAGACCCTCTGGGTTTTGGCCATCGGCATTCTGATCATCTATCTTTTCAACTACCTGTTGAGTAGTCTGCGTACGCATTTTGTGGATGTGGCCGGACGCAATGCCGATATTGTGCTTTCCAGCATGCTCATGGAGAAGGTGCTCTCCATGCGACTTGATGCCAAACCCGAATCCACAGGTGCCCTTGTCAATAACTTGCGAGAATTTGAGCAGCTGCGAGAATTCTTCAGCTCCTCAAGTATGCTCGCGTTGATTGACTTGCCCTTTCTCTTTATTTTCATCTTCCTGATAGCCTTTATTGGCGGCCCCGTAGTTTGTCTGCCGCTGATTGCCCTGCCGATCTTGCTCGCCATCGGCATTTGGCTGCAGTACCGCTCTCGCACCGTGGCCGAGGCCGGCTACAAGCAGAGCATGCAGAAAAATGCGCTGCTGGTGGAAATCGTCAACGGCATTGAAACCCTCAAAAGCTGCATGGCGGAAAACCGCATGCAACGGCTCTGGGAATCGGTGGTCGGTCTTTCCGCCAAATCAAGCAGTGAAGCCAAAAAATACAATAGTTTGGCCATCACCTCCTCCATGCTCGTGACACAGATTGTCACTGTGGCCATGATTATCTGGGGGGTCTACCTGATTGCCGACGGCGCCATGACCATGGGCGCACTCATCGGCTGTAATATTCTGGTCGGTCGGGCTATGGCACCCATGCTGCAGATGGCGACGCTGCTGACGCGTTTGCAGAATTCCCAGATCACGCTGAAAAGCCTGGACATGCTCATGGAGTTGCCCTCGGAAAACCAGTCGGAGCGAACCTTAATGGATTTCGGCTCCCTCAGGCCTTCCTTTACCATGGAGGACGTCTCCTTTGCCTATCCCAATGCCAAGCGCCTTTCTCTGGACCATGTTTCCCTGCACGTGGAACCCGGGGAACGCGTGGGCATCATCGGTCCCATGGGCTCTGGCAAGAGTACGCTGGCCCGACTTTTTTTGGGACTTTACCAGCCGCGTGACGGTGCCGTGAAATTTGGCGACGTAGATATCCGTCAGTTGCCCATCAGCGATTTGCGTGGCCGCATTGGCGTGCTGCCTCAGGATGTGGTGCTCTTTTACGGCTCCATTCGCGACAATATCACCCTGGGCGACCCCACCATCAATGACCATATGATCTTGCGGGCTGCGGCCATTGCCGGTGTCACTGATTTTCTGCGCAATAATCCCGCGGGTTTTGCGGCGCAGGTGGGCGAACAGGGTAAGGCTTTGTCCGGCGGACAAAGGCAGAGTGTTGCCCTGGCACGGGCTCTGGTCCGGGATCCGGAAATTTTGTTTCTCGATGAACCCACCAGCAATATGGACACCGATTCTGAGATCATGCTGCAAAAACGACTGCTGGCTTCCTTGGGCGGCAAAACGCTCTTCCTTGTCACGCACAGGCTTTCGATGCTGCGTATCGTCGATCGTTTGATCGTCATGGAAAACGGCCAGATCAAGTTCGATGGGCCAAGAGACAGCATTCTCAAGGAATTGCGGGAGCAATCGGGTAAAAGGATTCAGGCCGCCCGCAAGTAGCGGCAATTTGCGTGAGGTAGCTATGTCAGAGAACGCCAATGCCAGCGAAGAGACGGCGCGTAACGTCAATGCCATCCGACTCGACGAAGTCAATGCCGGCGAGCTGAGGGCTAAGGATTTTCACGCTGAGAAGAACGCCTCATTATCCCTTTTGAACGATTCCACTCAGACTTCCAAGGTGCGTTTGCCTTTGCCGCCCATGCCCGGTAGCAGCGACAAAATCGTCGGCAACCCTCTGGCCAAGATCAATCCCATGAAGATGGCTGTGCCGAGCACTTTTGACGCTGAAGAAGAGCAAAAGGCCAAAAAAGGCGGTTTTTTCGCTTTTCTCAAAGCGATTTTTGTGCGCGGCGACAAGGAGCAGTGTGCCGATATTGATCCGCTGAAAGCGGCTCGCGATTTTTTGAACGAGCGGCAGGCGCCGGTTGCCGATGACAAGTCTTTGGGGGCACTGGCCAATCTGCAGCCAACAGGCTCAGCCCCTGTGCCAGGCCTTTTTGCCGCCATGGACGCGCCGCTGCGCGGTCTCTTGCCCGATGACATCAAATATACCAGTGAGGTGGATGCGGCCCTGATGCGCAGGCCAAGTCTTGGCGTGCGTGCTCTTTCCCTCTCAGTCTTCCTGATGTTTGTGGTGCTGATCATTTGGGCGGCCTTCGCCTATCTGGATGAAGTCACGCATGCCGAAGGAGCCGTGGTGGGCTCCCAGCGTACGCAGACCATTCAGAATCTCGAAGGCGGCATTTTGCGCTCCATTCTCGTCCACGAAGGCCAGGTTGTGGAAAAAAATATGGTGCTGGCGCAGTTGGATAATGAACTTGCGGAATCCTCCTTTCGCGATGCCGTGAACAAGACCATAGAAAATACCCTGGCTATCGAGCGCCTGGAAAGCGAGATGCAGGAAAAGGATCCGCAATTCCCCAGTGATCTGAATATCTGGGTTGCCAAGATCATTGGCCGCTATCCCGATGACAGGACGCTGAAGCGTGCCCAGCAGATTGTCCGAGATCAGGAGAATGCCTGGCAGAGCCGCAAGATTCAGCTGAGTGCGGAAATTGAGGTGCTCAAGTCACAGTACAATCAGCGCATGCACGAGGTGGCAGAACAGACCGCGCGCAAGAGTCAGTTGGACAAGAGCCTGGAACTGGCTGTGCAGCAGCGGGACACGGCCTACAATCTCGTACGGCACAATAATTTTTCGCGCATGGAGTATATCGGTCTTGAGCAGAAGGTGGTGGATCTGCAGGGACAGATTGATCAGCTGGCGGCCAGTATCCCCAAGGCCCATGCCGCGGCCGAGGAGAGCAAGCAGCGCATTGCTTCGCGTAAGGCCGAACAGCAGGCCGATATTTCTGCTGAAATCAATAAGCGCCGGCTGGAACTGATCAGTTTGCGTGAAACCCTGGCCGCAGGCGGCGACCGCGTGACCAGAACGGAATTGCGTTCCCCTGTGCGCGGAACCGTCAAGCAGATCTATATCAATAGTGTCGGCGGCGTGGTCAAGCCCGGTGAATCCATCATGGATATTGTGCCCTTAGATGACACCCTGCTCGTTGAGGCGCGTGTCACCCCGCGGGATGTGGCCTTTCTGCGTCCGGGCCAGGAAGCCATCGTCAAAGTCTCGGCCTATGATTTCAATATTTACGGTGGTCTCGAGGGCAAGCTGGAGTCGATCAGTGCCGACACCATCGAAGATAAGCGCGGTGACTATTATTATGTGGTCAAGGTCCGCACACCCAAGACCAATATTGTCTATCACAATGAAGTTTTGCCCATCATTCCCGGTATGCTGGTCACGGCGGACATTCTCATTGGCAAGAAGACCGTTCTCGACTATCTGCTGAAACCCATCCTCAAGGCCAAGCAGAACGCACTGCGCGAGCGTTGATAGAATAATAAGGGTAGCGTTATGGCAAAAGGTAAAAAAAGCGCCACACTCATTGTGCTTTTTCTGTCGCTGGCCATTGTGCTCATTGTCTATGCGGCCAATTGGATTCTCCAGACGGCCTATACGCAGATGCGTCATGACACGGAGCAGAACCTGAAAACAGCGGCGACCCAGCAGGTGGCGCTGCTCACAGTCTGGTACGGCGCCATTTCCAGTCAGATCAAGTCCTTTGTGGATGTGGATATGCTGCGCCTTTTTGCCTCCGAAGTGGACTCCGCCAAGGTGGATGCGGATAAACTGCGGGCTTTTGCCTTCAACAAAGAGCAGGATGTCTCAGCCAAGGAAGCGGAAGCGTTGTCCGTGTTCAGTGCACGCATCCCGGGACTTCTGCAGCTGCTCAATGAATTTGTGAAGAAGAACAACTTCTTTTCCGCCTGTGTGCTGAATACGGATCTTGAACCGTATCTGCTCATGGAGGAGGAGCTCGAAATCACCGCTGAGCAAAAAGAGTATCTGCGCAAGGCCCTGGAACAGCGCAAGCCTGTGGTCATGCCCATCCATAAGCTCGGCCGCGAGCTGGCGGTGGATATTGTCTTTCCCATTTTTGCGCCACAGTATATTGATCAGAAGGGTGACCGAGTGGTGGCACTCTTTGTGGGCACCTGCAGCGTGCAGAAAGCGATTTCCGCCGTAGATCAAATCGATGCCGAGGGCTTTTTCACCTCAGCGGTTCTGGAATATCAGCATGGCGTGCTCGAGCTGATTGATCCGCTTTTCCCCGGTGGCCGCCGAGAGCTTCCCAAAGGCTGGGAAACCAAGGGCGATGGGCTGGGGCTTGCTGTGCGCAGTGAACCAACCCGCCTGGAAAAACCCGTTTTGGCCTATACGCTGGCTTTGCCCGTCAATGATCTGCCGTGGTTTGTGCTTGAGGGTATCCGTACGGGCGTTGCGGAGGCCTCGTTCTTGCGTTTCCGCAAAAATATCTATGTGGGTGCCGGGCTTTTGATCTCCCTGACCGTCATCCTCATTGCCGCTCTCTGGTGGTGGATTGTGGGGCGCAGGGAACGTGCCCTGGCCGATCAGATGCGTAAGCTCTATATCATCGCCAATGAGCAGAAGCAGATCCTCGATGGCGTGAACACCGCCTTGTCTGCAGGCATTATCCTCAATGACCTTTCGGGCAAGATTTATTATGTCAATCAGAAATACGCGGATATGGCGCGCATGGCGCCAGAACGCATGACCGGCATGCAGTATACGCAGCTGCCCTACGAATTGGCGCGCAGCCTGGTGACGCACACTATTGCCATTAATGAAAAGCCAGAACTGACCAATTTCACAGAAATTCTCTCTATTGCCGACAGCGCCAGGCATTATCTGACGGCCTGTTCTCCCTGTGTGGATGAGAAGAACTGCCTGATGGGCATGGTTTCCGTCTACAGCGATATCACTGAACTCATTGAGGCTCAGAATAAGGCCCAGCGTATGGTGCGTCAGACCGTGGCGGTGCTCGTGCGAGCCATTGAAGCCATTGACCCCTATCTCTGCGGACAGTCGGACAGCACGGGGACTCTGGCCATCAGCCTGGTGCGTTTTCTGCAGCAGGACGATGCCGAGGCCGTGGCCACCTTACGCATAGCGGCCAGTCTTTCGCAGATCGGAATGATTCAGTTGCCGCGTTCGTTGCTTTTGAAGACCGGCATGCTTTCGCCCGAGGAACGTCTGGAGATGCAAAAGCACGTGGAATACGCGCGCTCGGCCTTGAAGGGTGTGGATTTCGGTCTGCCGGTGCTTGAGGCCATTACGCAGATGTACGAGCGTATTGACGGTTCCGGCTATCCCAATCATCTCAAAGGCGACGAAATCTGTTTTAATGCCCGCATTTTAGCTGTGGCCAATACCTTCTGCGCGCTGATGCGTCCGCGTTCCTACCGCACAGCCCATACCACTGAAAGCGCTTTGGAAATCTTTGAGATGAAGCCCTATAAGTACGATCCCAAGGTGACGCAGGCTTTGCGTGACTATCTTTTGACTGAAGACGGCAAGGTCTTTTTGCAGAAGCTGATGGGACGAAGTCAGGAAACGCTGCCAGAGACCGAAAAAAAGCCTGAGACCGAAAAAAAGACGGAGGCCGCAGCCTCCGCCTGATATCCAAGAAGCCTTAGGTTCTGCTCATCGCCTAATACGATGACAGGCTTGCGTGTGGGGCAATGAGTATTTGGCAGCCTGGCTGAACCTTTTGCAGCAGACGGCGCATCATTGCTTCCTCGATGGCTACGCAGCCAGCGGTTGCGGGTTTTGACCCCATGCAGTGCAGGAAAATGGCCGAGCCGAGATTGGGGTGGCCCTGGGCATTGTAGCTAATGGCCAGAGCGTAGGCGTACTGTACGGGATAATCGCTGAGATGCTCACTTTGGCGCTGTGAGGCTGGGGGCAGGTTTTTGCGCAAGACCAGCTGATTATAGGTCGGGGATTGGCTGTCGCCGTCCCAGAAGAGATCGTCTGTAACGTTGATGTACTCCATGGCGCAGCCTGGGTTTGGCTGCAAGCCAAAGGCATGGGTGAAATGGAAAACGCCGATGGGGGTTTTCCCATCGCCTTCCCACTCCTTGCCAAGGCCATTGCGGCCGATATAGGCCTTGGTGGAAAAGTGTTTGACCCACTGGCCGTGTTCTTTGGCAAAGAAAGAAAGGATGGTCTCGTTCTGGCTGATGACGTCCACGAGGACGATCTGCTGGGCCTTTTGTGCCAGATGCAGCTGACTGAGCTGAGCGGTGGAAAGAGAAGAAGGCCGCAGGGCATAGTGGAAGAAGAGCATAAGGACAAAGACGAGAACCGCTAACAGGATAAATTTTTTCATAGTGTTCTGGCCGTTTTTCCGCTGGGAGCGGTTTGGCCACTCCTTGTGTGCTAGAGGTTGTGCAAGGCCTTGTTGGTACAAGGCAGCAATGGATTTTGTATGTTGGCAGCAAGTCTTTCGTCAAATGTGAGGCCAAGCTTGTTTTGAGGCCTGCGTGGATGAGGGCATTGGGGCCGCTTTGAATCCTGCGATGTTTGAGCGAGCGCTCGTAGCTTGGCTGCTCTTGAGGCAGGATGATGAGGCTGTGAATGGCACGCCGCTTGATGCGTGAAGAAGGTATTTTGGCTGGTATCTCCAGTGGCGCCAATGTGGCAGCGGCTCTGCGCATGGCTGAGCGCGAGGAAATGCGCGGCAAAACCATTGTCAGCGTGATCTGTGACCGTGGTGAACGCTATCTTTTCACAGCGCTTTTTGCCGAGCTTTTTCTGCTCGAAGCATAATCTTTTTTGCTACGGCGACGATAAAATGCATACAGTCGTGTGAGCAAAAACGGAAAGACCCGTAGCACGGTCTGAGCTAATCAGTTGATACGCGATGGAGCTTTTATGTCACAGACAAATATTCTTCTTGAATCTGGCACCAATGAGCTCGAGATTGTCGAGTTTTATGTCAATCAGGACGGCTATCGCGCCCATTATGGTATCAATGTGGCCAAAGTCGTCGAGATCATCCGTTGTCAGCCTGTGACGGCTATGCCCGAAATGCGGCATCCCGCCATTCGTGGCGCATTTTCCCATCGAAACGGACGTATCGTGCCGCTCATCGATATGGCTCAGTTTCTGGGCAATGACTGCGTAGACAATGAAGACGCCAAGGTCATTGTCACGGAATTCAATACGGTTTTCACGGCGTTTCTGGTTTCAGGCGTCAACCGTATTTACCGGCTGAGCTGGACCGAGGTGGAGGCGCCCGGCAATTTCCTGCAGAATGTCAGCCGCAGCTCTGTGGTCGGCGTTGTGCGCCTGGAAGAGCGGGTGGTCTTTCTGCTTGATCTCGAGGCTATTGTGGCAGAGCTTGAGCCGAGTATGGCCATTTCTTTTGAAGGCACCATGGCCAAGCCCACAGAGCATAAAACCTACAATATTCTCCACGTGGATGATTCTCACAGCATTCGGAATCTGGTCTACGATCTCTTCAAAAAGGAAGGGCATTTCAACGTGGAGCAACGGGTCAATGGCCAAGACGCCTGGACCTATTTGACGGAACTGAAGGCGCGCTGCGAAAGCGAGGGGAAGGATATTACCGATTATCTGCAGGGCATTATTTCCGATATTGAAATGCCTTTTATGGACGGACTCAATCTCTGCAAACGCGTTAAGGAAGATGTGGTCTTGAAAAAATTGCCCGTGGCCATTTTCTCGTCCATGATCAACGAGCCATTGGCCAGAAAATGCGAATCCGTGGGCGCAGACGCCCAGTTCGCAAAACCGGATATGCGCGTGCTTTCCGATAAAATGCTTGAGATGATTGAAAACGCTCACTTTTAGTAACCTGAAAGCTGGATAATGCTCACTAGTTATGAGCTGTAACCCAGTTTCTCGAGAAAAAGAGAATCTCTTGCTGTTATTTCTGATGACCAGCGAGATTGCCTCTTACTGTTTTTAACAGTTATCTCTTCTCTGCAGTCAAGCCAAATTAGTATTTGACTTAACGATTTATGTGCCAACCAGTTATAAAGATTTTTTAATTTAGAAAGAGTTGTTTTCGTGATATCTATTTTTTGTATTTCATT
>JAILPJ010000084.1 GCA_024699605.1 Desulfovibrio sp.
CTGTCGATATCTCTAAAACCGGCTTATATTGGGGCTTTCCACCATCTTCGTTGACTCGCCTCCAGGGGAAGCCAGAATTATTCAGGAAACCAGCTAAAAACAAGGCTTTTCAAGGGGAGATGCCCCGTCGAAAGTCGAGTTGCAAACACACCAAATTCATCAGAACTGACTTCACCAGCCAGCATCACAAATTTAAGGTAATTTCTCGATGCATCAATCGCTTTGTACAAATTTTGCAATTCTTTGTAGATCTTTAAAACGAGCTTTGGCTGTTCAAAACTAGCAATAATTGGCTTGTCATAATTATCAATTAAGATAACAAAAGGGCCGTTTCGTCGATACAGGGCTTTGAAAAACTGTAAAAGATGGAGCGTACTGTGAGCAGCAGGTACTTGAAGGTGAACATCATCCGCCACAGACGCAAGCATTGCCGCCAAAGAGGCCTGAAAACTTTTGAAATTTGTTGTTTCGAGATGATAAAAATCAAAATTGAGGACAGCATAGGGATGTTTGGCGCATTCCCTCACCCAGTTTTCTGCAGCCAAACCTTTGAAAAGCTCAAATTGTCCCGTAAACATGGCCGTCAAGGTCGACAAGGTGAGCGTTTTCCCTGAACCATAGGGACAAGAAAGAAGGTATTTCTTCCCCTGTTCAATAAGGCTTTCGAGCAAAGCCGTTTTGTCCACGTAAAGATACTGCTCACGGCGAATCGACTTGAAGTCATCTCTGTCCATGGGAAGTTTACAACTGTCAAACATCGCAAACCTCAAGCGAAAAAAACCATGCGCAAGCGCAGACACGATGAAGACTGTGGCCTTAAGAAAGCTCTGAGAACGTCTTGACCTGTGAAACGCGTATGCCAACAAAGCCTTAGCGGGAACTTGACTGAGAGGCCGGCACTAACCGTAACGGGGCACTTTGCGGGAAAAAGAGGAAGAGCTCTCCCTGGCGGAAGGCAAAGCCAATAATCATCTGCTGCCCGTTGGCAAAGGTTGCGTAGAGCGAATTGCCCTGCACCGCAAAGGTACAGCGACTTTCCTGACCAGGCCTTTGCAAACGCAGACTGTACCAGGCGCTCGCCGGAACCTTGCTGATCTCGCAGCGTATGCCCGTTTCCGGACTCTGCCAGCTGCCTTCAAAACGCTGGACCGGACTTGCGCCCCCTTGGCGTGTCAGGATGGAGGCCTCGCCCTTGCGGCTCATCAGGGTCAAATGCCCAAGCCTGGGCTCCAGATAGACGGCATAACAGTCCCTGGGCATGCCAGTCACCCAGAGCAAGTGCCCTTTGAGGTCAAAGCGACCCCGGCCGGTATGCCCATCGCGGGTCAGCTGAACAGTATTGCCGCGAAATTCCCAGCGTTCGGTCTTGCTGGTCCAGACCCCTTCAAGGGCAGCTGCCTGATAGCGCTCCAGGGGGACAAAAGCCCAGCGCGTGCCATTGCCCATGCCAATCATGTACCAGGTGCGATCCAGTCCTGCGCCGTCAAGAAAAGCGTACCAGGTCTCAATGGTTTCCCCAAAGGGCACGTTGCTCATTTTCGGCTTCTTGTGCAGGGAAAGCTGAGGCATACCTAAGGGCAACCATTGGGCAAGGCCACTGCCCTGCTCTTTTTCGCCGTCATGAATGACAAAGGAAAAGGCCGGCCGTGTGGCCTGAAGGGTGATGGTCTGAAACGTCGGCAAAGCCAGGTTTTCCTCCTGGCCGCTTGAGGCAAACTGGACCATGGCGTACTGGCCAAAAAGATTGCCAAGACCATTGGCCTGGGCATTGTTGCGCATGCTATCTTGCTCTGCCTTATGCCGCACAGGATAGATCTGGCTTTGGGCCATAGCTGATTTGCCATTCATGGTCTGGGCCTGAATCAGATAGCCAACCTTGCGCCCGGCATCGAGCATATCCAGGGTGAGCAGAAAAACGCCCTGAGAAAGGGGCATGGGCTCACCAAAAACGCGACGCTGCCTGCCAGATTGATCGAGCACCACCCTGGCAGGACGGAAGATACCGTCATTTCTCGGCTGGATTTGCCGCACGCTGGTGATTCTGCCCTGCCCATCAAGGGTAAAGCCCAGCATGGTGATGGGCCAGCGCAAAAGATTGGAAAACTGCACCTGTACCAGGAGGTCCTGCCCACCGGTTGTGGCGTCGCGATAAAGGCCCCAGCCTACGGAGACATTCTGACCGATATCGCGGGAGGTGGAGAGATTGGTGATGGTGATGTCGGCCACACGTAACCCGTTGCTCACCTTGTACTTGGCCGAAAGTTCCCGCATCAATGTTGTTGTGCCATCATTGTAGCGCGGTGAGATCTCGCTGAAGACCGATCCTTTGCCTGCCTGGCGATCGCTGTGATCTCCCACCAGCTGCTCAAAGTTCACGATGCGTTCCTGCCCCGCTTCTTCGAACTGTATGAGCTTGGTCAAAAGAATGCCTGTGCCCGTAACATCAAAACGCACCACATTATGGGCAAAGGGCTGGATATGGTCTATGGGCAGAAGCGTAAAGTCCGTGGCATTGCTGCCGTCAAGGCCGGGCTTTAAGCGTGGGGCGCCAATGACCACATGGTCAATACGCGGCTTTTCGTCACCCAAGGTCTCCTGGGCCGTATAGAGCGCCTGCAGGTAGTCGGCAAAGCCACTGGCTTGGGCAAAAGCCGAACGCTGATATCTGGGCTGTTCAAATTCGCGTCTGAGCGGCAAATAGATACTCAAACCCTGACATTCCGGCAGATTGGGTGTCGACTTGCTGTAATAGACAAGGCGGCCTAGGGCCTCGCGCAGAGGCTTCAGATATTCGGCAAGACCCAGATTTTCCTGATCCAGACGGGCAAGCCAGTCATCCACTTCCACGCTGCTCGTGGCCTTCTGACCGCTTTTCAGATCTTCCAGGAGATTGCCGTGGTGGGTGGCAAAACACGTGGCCCGGGTCAGCGCTTTGAACTGTGTGGGGGCCAGTTCTTTGAGCTTTCGGCTCAGCTGCAAGAGTTTCTCATTGACCTCCCCCATGGCGGAGAGATCATAGGCGGAAAAAGCCGCAGGCCGTCCCAAATCCGTATAATAGGCGATATTCAAATCCACCATCTTCGCCACAAGCTCGCGCGTTGAAAGATCCTTGCGCAAGAGCGGCAAAATGGACAGATAGTCCGAACCCTGACAGGGTTCCACGGGGGGGCTGGCAAAAGCGTAGTCAGCCAGCGGCACGGTTTCAAAGAGCACATCCAGCTGCCCCATCAGGCAGAGCTCATACTTCAGAAGATCAAAACGCTTGCGTGGCAGGGACTGGGCTCCCTGCTGCACAGCTTTGGCAAAAGCGTCCACTGTCATACTGCCCTTGCCGCCGTCCTCGTCGTTGAGCATGCCCGCCATGGCCGCACCGCTCCCATGGTCCCAGGGAATCAGGGCATAGCGCTTGGCCGGAAAGCGGGCGGCAGCCTTCTCAATAAAACGGACCAGGGTGGCAGGATCGGCCATGTCGGCTTCGCCCCAGTCCTCCAGAAGCTCAGAGGCAAAATCCTTGGGCAAAGGCACAGCCAGCCCCATGGCCGCTTTCTTGATGTCAAAAGGCTGCCCCTTGCGCACACGGTAAAGACGGGTGCCGCTCCAATTGCCCAAAACGTCACTGTGCGCCTTGTGGCGATCGAGCAGAACCACAATCTCCACATCCTCAGGGATCGCCTGCTCCATTTCCAGCATGTCCATCAGAGCGGAATGCTCGAGATTATTGTCCCCGTCGAGATAGACCATGATGGTCCATTCCACAGGGGGCTGCTCTGCAACGGCCATGGGGCCGAAGGCCAAAAGCCCAAGGAAAAGCGAAGAGACGAAAAGACAACGGATGAGCTGCGTGCGCATAGGGGAGAACCTCGTACTCTGATCCGGCAAGGAAGCTTAGGAAGCCCGCGTAAACTGCAGTGAGCTGCCATTGGGGAAGGTCAAAATCAGGATATTGCCCTGAAGCTGCCAGGTATTCACCCCCTTCTGACCGGCAGACTGTCCGGCTGTGGTCTGATACTCAAGATTCTGGCCCTGCAGACGAAAGAGGCCGGCTTCGCTCTGCTGCCCATTGGCCAAGACCAGATACTGATTGCCCTTGAAGATGAAGACCATCTGCACGCCATTGGGCAGCTGCGTTGACCAGGCGCCTTCCAGCACAGTTGCGTCAGACTGCGGAGCCTGTGCAGGCGTTGCCGGGCCCCAGGGCACATTGGGACCTGCTTGCGGCTGAGGCTGAGGACTTTGTGGCTGCGGTTGAGGCTGAGGGTTTTGTGGAAATCCTTGTGGCATCTGAGGATTCTGAGGATTCTGAGGGTTCTGCGGCTGTGCTGGCATTTGGGGCATAGCCTGACGCGCAAGGACCGTTCCGTCGGAAAAACGAAGGGTATTGCCTTCAATGGCAAAGGTCAGATCCAGAACTTGGCCGTTGGAAAACTGCACATGCAGACGATTGCCAGAAACCGTATACGGACCGTAGACCTGCTGGCCATTGATATTCAAACCGCAGACGCCGTTCATAAAGGCCATGACGAGCGTCTGCCGACCATCACTGGCCACCCAGAAGCCTTCAAGAGCGCCCTGGCTCTGCGGCTGGCTGGGAAAGGCGACATTGCTCTGCGGCATCTCGCCCCTGCGCTGCAGGCGCGAACCATCGGAGAGCACAAGCGTCCGGCCCTGAATACTGTAGATGAGACGGCACTTCTGACCATTGGGAAGAATCAGCACAAGCTCCTGTCCGCGGGCCTGCCAGCGCCCGTTGATCTTGCGGCCATTGGCTTCCAAAACACAGCTGCCCGAGGGCTCAAAGTGCAAGGCAAGATTGTCTGCCCCCCAGCTGCCCACAAGAGGATTCTGGCTCGCCTGACCCTGGTCGGGACCGGCATAAAACGGGGGAAAGCCGTCCTTGCTGTCAAAAGAAGAAATACCGCCCAAGGGCAGCTGCCCATCCTCCACACCTCCCATGCTGGTGATGGGCATCCCGATGCCAGGCAGACTCAGCATGGGGGGCTCAGCGCCAAGACTAGGCTTGGCCTGACCCTGCACAAGCTTGCTGTCCAGGGTTTTCCCCAAAAGACCTGTGCCTTCAGGGATCAGGCTTTGTTGCGTAGCCTGCTCTGTCTTGGCTTGCACAAGACCTGAGAGCGAAAGGCCAAGAACTGACTGCTCTTGCAGATGCTGAGGGGCTTTGGGATCAGCCTGCGCAGCCGTCAGAGCAGGCGACAAAAGCGCAGACGCAAGCACAAGACAAGCCACTGGCCAACAAATACCGAACATAGATGCCTCCTTGCCGTTCGCAAAGGGGTTGGTTCGCCTTGAAGCAAAAAACAGCCTTATGCCTCAAGGCAATGAGAAGGGAAAAGCAGATCTGTATTTTTCCGGCAGAGGGAAAGATCGTTTTTGCAGGGGGGATGAGCCAGAAAAAACACAAACAGGGCAACGCCTAAACAGCGGAATTTCCTAGCTCTCAGTTATTAGCGTAAAAAGCACGCAAGTCAACTCAAGACCTCTCTGCATGGTCAGCGCAAGACCCCAAAAAGCCTCACAGGCAAAAAAGGGAAAAAGAGCAGCGCTAGTACCACATATCTTTTGATTCTTTACAAAAATAGATAATCTGATCTTAACCAAGCTACCGTACTGGATCTGCAAGATTTGTAAATATTCTAGAATTACAAGGTACTAGCCTGCTCTTTTTCCCTGCCAAGGACTTGCTGATGCGCGCATTCAGCGGAAAAGCGCGTTTTTTGGGTTTGCCAGCTTGCGTGTCGAGCCTACAGCCAAAATCCCAAAGCGAGCCTGCGCACACCCTTTGGGAAAGAGGCCTAGGCCTTTTTCCCCTCTTCCTCCTGAAATAATTGCGCAACCAACCGTTTCAGCGCTTTTTGTCCGTCTTGCGCAAGCTCTTTGTCACAGTCTTTCTGCGCACACGTTGCGCTTTCCGGCTGAGCCATCGGCGCATCCGTATCCTCAAAGCAAGCCTTCTCTTTCCCAAGGCCACCTCCGTTTTGCTTAGCGCTCAGCTCAGCATTGATCGGCAAGACACGATCCTGCAACGCCTGACAAGGCTCGCTCTCATAGCCTTCTAGGCTCTCCAAAGTCTTTTCAGCCTGAGCACGGCTTTGCGCATGACAGGCCACGTCAAGATCACCTTGCGCTCTGCCTCCTCTCTCGATTCCCTGCGCTTCGGCTGCTTGCCGCGTATGATCTGGAATTACTGCTGCAAAACACTGGCTTTGGCCAAAGCACGTTTCAAGATCAAGCGCCTCCTCTTCAGCCTGCTTGCTCTCCAAAGCCAAATAATCGGGCGGCTCAACGTCTGCTTCGGCCACTTTTACGGCCTTCTCTGCCCAATGGGCGCCTTTGCCAGGTACATCTTCCCCGCTTGCTTCGACCTGCCACAAGGCGACAATGGCCCGTGTCGCTGCCTGGCCAAGATCCTGGCGACAGAGAATCGCTTCAAGCTTCTGCAACAGCGCATGGTTGAAGAGCGCCTCCTGATCTGCGCCTTCTTCCTGGATGCTCTCAGAGTCGTGCTCAAACGCAGCGCTCAGGTCTTCGCCGTCTTCTGACTCAAGCTGTTTCTCTTCCAGGCGCCCAGCCAAAGCCGCAAGCAAACGCTTCACAGAGCCAAACTGCCCGAGCTGATAGTCAAGATTGGGTTCAGCAAGCTGCAGCTGATAGTTCAGGCGCAGACTTTGTGTGGCGGCAAGGGGGGGATTGGCAAAAAAGGTGTAGCCGCGAATGATCTCGCCGCGAAAGGCGATGGTCACCTGCCCTTGCACCTGTCTTTGCAAATCTCTGAAATCCACTCTCTGCATGCTCTCGGCGCTGACCGTTAGATTATCCTGATAGACATGCTGATGGCGCCTGACGGAAAAACCGGAACTTTTGAGCACAAAGGCCCTGCCGGCCAGCTGTTGCGCCAGATCCGTGGTCTGCCTGGGATCTTCTGTGGCCATGAAGAGCTTGACTTTGCAGTTTGAGATAATCTGCTCCGCAGCCCCTTCGGAAGAGCGCCTGATACCGGCAAAATCCTGGCTTGCGATCACCACGCTCATGCCCAGTCCGCGGCCCTGCGTCAGCAAAATCTCAAAACCCGGCGTTTCAATGGCTGCGTACTCATCGACAATAATCCCAAAGGGCACCTGACTTTCCGTGGGCAGACTCTGTAAGACCTCGGACAAGGGGCCCTGCACCGTATCGCCAAGCCCCACGGCACAGGCATTGCGCACCTGGGCTAGGCAAACCTGCCCCAAACTCTTCAGCTCCTTGGGATCCTTGTCCATGGAGGGAATCAGCGACACAAAGATCCGCCGATTGGTGATGACATCTGTGGCATCCACTTCACCGCACTGCGCCCTGAAAATGCGGCCGTAATTATCCACGAGCAAAGACAGGGCCCGGCCGAAATAGGCTCTGGCATAGGCGTACTGTTCCGGAAAACTCTTGGCCTGATGCTCCAGATCCCGGCTTTTATCCCAGCCCACCGTGGCCAGTCCGGCCTGCAAGGCCAGCGTGGCCGTTTCGGAATAGCGGCTCTCTCGGGCCAAGGCGTCAATTTTGGGTACATCCATGAGGTAGCTGCGAATGACATCAATGGATAAGGGCTCAAGACCAAGATCGCGGCGTTCCACAAGCACAAAGAGCAGGCCGCTGATCAAGGTTTGGGCGTTATTGGCAAAAATCTGGCCTTGGCCCTTGTCTTCTCCCGGCATCAGCGCAAAAAGCAGCTGGGTTAAGCTGTTGGCATCGCCCACGGCAAAGGGGTTCTGGGTATTGCTCTGGCGCAAGGGGGTTCGGCAGTGCGCGTGGCGGCGCAGGCTTTCCTGTGCCGATTTGTCCGCCATATAATTGATCAGCAAAAAATCGTCGTCCCGGCCAAGCATTCTCGCCATGGTCCAGATCTGTGCGGCAAGCCTGGGGGCGGCCTTGGGATCAACGTAGATGAAGCCGCTGCCAAGAGCCAGATAATTGAAGCAGAGCGAAATCAGGGTCTCGGTTTTGCCGGCGCCTGTGGTGCCAAGGCAGAGCAAGTGGGTGACAAGATCCTCCTTGGTGATCCAAAGTTCACAATTGGAGCCATCCTCGTTGCCGAGATAAAAGATGCCCGAAGCCTTCTGAAAGCCAGCAGAGCGCTTGCCGGGCTTAGGCAGCGCATAATCCAAAGTCCGGGCATGGCTTGGCAGTCGCATCGGCAGCGTTTCCGAGCAGACCGTAAGATAGCGGAAAAAAAAGAGGGCCAAAGCCGTCCCCAAACAGAGGGGCCAGAGCATTGACCACAAGGCGCTTGCCAGAGCCAGGGCGAGCAGTACTGTGCCAGAAGCCCAGCGCCGACAAAGTCCTGCCAAAAACCGTTCAGCGTCCGTGCGCACATCGCGTAGAACACTTTCCTTGCGCTTTTCCTGCTCTTTTTGCAGTCCGTAGAGATAATCAGCCATCACTCCCCTTTGTCGCAAGCCAGCCTTCATCGTACAAAGCCAGAGACAGTCCCTGTACGGCCTCATCCACACAGGGACTGGAGAGATCACAGGCAGAGAAATCCCCAAGCTGTGCGCAAAGCCCCTCTTCCACACGATAGTGGGCCAAGGCTCCTGCCACTTCCACCCAGGCTGTTCTGCGACCAAAATTGTTCAGGAGGTAGAAGAGCGAACGGTTTACCGGCTTAAGCCAGATCATCTCAGCACAGGTCAAAACGCCGCGCCTGCGCGCCAGGGCAAAGAGCGCATACACAAGCAGATGGGTGTACTGATTGTGGGGACGGATGACCTGAGCGATCTCTTCTCTGGCAAAGAGCGCCTGCACTTGGCTGGACGACAGAGGGAGCTTCGCACAGATGCGATAGGGTGAGGCTTTTCTGGGCCATTGCACAAAGGGCGGCGTACGACGCAAGGCCCAGGTTCTCGCACTCTGTTTTGGCCGAAAGCTTAGGCTTAACTGATTGAGGAGCGAGCGGCTGGCCTCTTTCTGATCCAGGGCAAAGAGCGCAAAACTGACAGCCAACGCCAAAAGATAGGCCGGCATGTGATCTAAGCCGGTAAATCTTGGACCAAGCTGGGCAGAAAAAATCTTTCGTGCTTTTTGACCATCGAGCACAAGCTGAGCGCCACCGAGCAGCGGGGATGCGCCATTTGCCAGGTGATCGGCTCTGAGCAATTGTCCTGGCGACACCGCCTGACCAGTTTTGGCATCCAGCAATAAGCCGTGTTCCGCCGCAAACTGCAAAGGCTGGCGCGCGCTCATCCAGGGCCCGCTATCCAAATCCTCACATATAAGCGATCGCCCCCAGTTGAGAATTGGCGCAAGACAGGGATGTTGGCGGACATTTTGCCGAAGAAGACTCTGCATGGTATGCGTTTGGCAAAAACGTTCCCGAACCGAGAGCCTGAGAGAGATCACAAAGAGCAAAAGGATCAGAACGGCGCTTATTCTCCCAAAGGGCTCCGAAGCAAGCCCGCAAAACGAGAGAAGACTTGGCCAGTCAGGCAGAGGCGATGTGAAAGGAACGGACTGTGCCGCCTGCCAATGGCTTGCGCAGCCCGTCCACTGCCAAAAGACGTCGGGAGCCTGAAGTTCAAAGCGGGCCAGGGCAAGCAAAAAGCCGCGCAAGGCGGCATCCAGACTGTCAGAAAAAGCCAGCCAAAAAACCAAGCAGAGCCCAAGGCCCAAGACAAGACAGCTTTCGCCAGCGTTTGATTCGCCTGCCATGTCAGAGACCTTCCACGGCACGTTTTGGCCAATGGACAAGCACCTTGCCAAGATGCCCTTTGATTTTGCCGGCATAGTCCCTGGCCCGAGCCTTGCTGTGGGAGTGATAATGCCCAATGGCCTCCCAGCCAAAGCCCCGCCTGCGAATTTCCCTGGACAAAATGTAGGCTCCCATAAAAATATTGTTTTTGGGCTCAAGCAGAAGCTTGGGAGAGAGACCAAAACGCGTCAGCCATTCCGCGTTGATCTGCATCAGTCCGAGATCAAAGCTCTGCTTCTGGGATTGGGCCTGGGCCACCAGGTCCAGGGCCTGCTGCAACGTCCGGGGATAATAGTCTTTGCCGGCGATATTGATGACCAGAGGCTGACAGGCCGATTCCTGACGGGCAATGGCCATCAAGAGCTGATAGGGTATGCCAAAATGCCTGCCAGATTTTTGGAAATCACGTGCCAAAGCCCCTTCACGCAGCACAAGCTGGCGATCACAGGCCTTAGCGTCAAGGCCAAGCCCCATGAGCAAGCACAAAGCGAGCAGAAGAACGCGCATCGCTCACTCCTCAGGGCACGCAGAAGGTCAAGACCTGCGCTTTGGCCGCCTGGGCATCCTGCCAAAGACCCGAAGCGAGCTTTTCCCGCAGACGTATGGTCCAGGCCACAGCGTCTTCTTCATAGTAGGCACTCTCAACCGTATCGCTTCCGCGTCCCCCAAGGGGCAACACGGCTATCCCCGCTTTGGCGTTCTCACACTCAGGTTTCAAGAGGCGTTGGCCATGACCCACCACAAAGATGCCCCGAAGATTGGGGGAAGAAGAATCGAGGATTTTGCGCCGTATCAGCCCTCCTGCCTGCCTTTGCTGATAATAGAGCCCGAGCGTTTCACCATCCTCGCTTTCCCGCAAAAAGACCTGCCCGGCTAGAGCGTCCTCCGGCTCTTGGTCGCTCACAGGCAAAAGACCAAGCGCAGCGACGTTGGCCAGACGATGCCTGTCCAGATCCAGATCCGTTGCCATGCTATTCAGCTGCGGCATACCGGCAATAGCCGTGCGGTAGAGCTGATCTGAACCATAGGCTCTGGCCCAGGCCTCAGCGCCAAGCAGCGTTGCCACATAGCCCAGACTGCCCTCCTGCCCCCTGATGCCATAGGCTTGCAGATCAAGGCGTTGGCTACTGCTCACAAGTTGCCCCTGATCATCAAGGTAGCCGGCAAGCTCATGGTAACGCTCAACAGGAAGACTCTGGCACTGCCTGGCAAGAAGGCCTGCCGCTGAGCGGATCATCTTCTGGGAAAGGCTTGTCTTTGCCTGGCAAAGCACAACCAGCATCAGCGCATGGTCATCTGTTGCCTCACCCAAGGGCAGCTTGCGCAGATACCATTCATAGTGCCAGCCAAGGCTGTTGCGACCGCTATGGGCGTGCAACAGATACGGTGCAAAGACCTCTGGCAGCCCTTCGGCGCTGCTCCAAGAGGGACCAGAACTGGCCTCAGCCTCTGCATAAAGCTCTGTGACATGGGCCTGGGTATAGGCCTGGACCGCACTGACCACACGACACATGTCACTGGCCAGTTTGTGCTCAAGGGAACTCTCGCGCCACTGCTCCCAAAGAGGAAACAAGCCTTTGAGCAAAAGCAGGCAAAGACCAAGAGAAAGAACGGCTTCGAAAAGATTCATAAGCAGCGCTCCGTGCGTTTGCTGAAAAGGGCAACATGCCCGGGTTCCGCCTCCAAACGAACACTCTGCCAAAGCTCAGGGGAAAGGCGTGTTTCCAGATCCTTGAGCAGAAAAAGCCCGCAAGCGCCAAGCCCGGAAAGCGCCTGAAAGGTGTTGGAGGGGGTAAAGGCCCTCGCAGAACTCTCGCCAGGGACAAGCAGGCATTCGCCTCGTGTCAGATACACAAGGATATCGCCCGTCTCGTTCCTCTTTGGCCTTAGGGCACAGTCCAGACTATCCAGGCGGGCTACCAGGGCACGCTCAAGGTCGTTTTCTGCCGTCTTTTCCCCGTCACAGGCCTCGCGAAAAACGTGCGCAAGCTGCGCTCTTCCGAGCAGATCGGGTTCGGCCTGGGCCAGGCGGCGCACAAGGCCGCATGCTTTGAGCATCTCGCTGGCCAAAGCCCCTTGCCCGGAAGACAGGTGTTGTGACGGCCAAGGCCTTTGCCAAAGAAAGGGCTGCAGGCAGAGCAGAACCACCAGACAAGACAGGAAAAGCTTCATTGTGACCTCAAGCGTGCCCCAAATAATTCCTACGGACCGGTAAAAACCACGACATTGCTTGCCCCGTTGCAGGCCGCAAGGACTGCCGAGGGCGTGACCTGGGTATTTTCGGAACGACTGTAGATCTTCAGATCGCCCACACTCACGCTGTTCCAGGAACTGGTGGCGAGATTGGAGACATTGCGGCAGGCAGAAGGCGGAAGACTGAACAGGGTCAGGGTATAGTTGCCTTCTCCTGCCCCCACACTGACACCGCCCCAGTGCGTCTTGATGTCACTTGTGCCACTCACAAGGTCGCGAGGCACAGCACCTGCCTTGATCAGTGTTTCATTGGAAATACCCGTATACGGCCCATTGCCGTAAATCTGTTCAATGTTCGCGTGCAAAATCTCAAGCGACTGCAGGGTCAATTGCTCCTGATTTTTTTCCCTGACAGTTGTGTAATTGACTGCAACGCCACAGACCACTGCGATCATAATGACCACACTCAAAAGGATTTCTGTCAGACTCATGGCCACCTCCAACTGACGGCGAGTTTCTCAAAGAGCGGTCAAGCTCAGTTCCAGGGCAGACAGACCCTGAAGGACACAAATCAGCAAAACCGCTACGACTATCAGCAAAAACATGGACAGCCTGCGCAGCAAAGCGACAATCTGCGCCTGCGTATCCTGCAAGGACGCACGAGCCAGACTCTGCATCTCCCCTTCAAGACCCGGCAGACTGCCAAAAAGCCTCATATCTTCAACGATTTCCCTGGAGGGAAAGACATAGCCACTCTCAGCAAAGGCCTCACCCAGGTTTTTCCCCTTTGCCAAGCCCGACTCAATGGCGAAAATCCGTTCGCGCAAATAGGGACTGGTATGGCTGCTGGCAAGGGTGCTCAAAAGAATTGTCCTCGCCTGAATGCCCTGGGCAAGCAGGGCGGAAAAAGACAAAAGCCAGTTTGCTCCGACGAGCAGGCGGTAACAGTTCCAGGGAAAAATCGCATCGAGCCTGCGCCGCAGCCGCCCCGTAAGCCTTGGCAGAGAAAAGGGAAGCAGCAATGTGAGAAGCGCAAGGGCGAGCAAAAGCACCAAGGCTCCTGTGCCCTGACTGACATTGCCCAGGAAGAGCAAAAAGCGAGCAAAACCCTGCCATTCATTGGATGGAACAAGCTCAAGAAAAGCCGGCACAAGCAAGTGACCAATCAGCACAATCAGGCCACAGGCCAAAATAAGCAGAAAAACAGGGTACGCCAGTGAGCGCAGAACGGTCTGAAAGAGTTCCCGCTTCTGCTCAAGCAAAAGCTTGGCTTCAGAAAGCCCCTTGGCCAAATTGTCCTTCTCAAAAGACTCGATGAGCAAAAGCTCATGGGCTCCGGACAGTCCCTCCAGACATTGTCCAAAGGTATTGCCACAGGCGAATTTTGTCAGAAGATAGCGGAGAGCATAGCGCTGTGGGGATTTGTGTTCCTCAGCCAATCTGTAGAGGTGCCTGAGCGAGGTAAAAAGCGAAATGCCATAATTCAGCATCAGGGCCAGCTTCTTGTAGAACCGAAGGCGCACGCCTGCTGAGAAAAAAAGCAGAAAATAGCAACGTTCGCTTGGGCGCATGCTCTCCTCCTTCATAAAAATGATATGTCAAATTTATTAAAAAACCTGTAAAAAACCATACGTCACATAGGCTACTCCCACGGCAGTGACTTTGCTGGAGAGGGCGCCTTGGTGACAGCTTACGGATGAATGAAGGATAAAGCAAAAAATTCTTAGCAAAACACCAAATGAAAGTCAAATAAAAAAACAAATTTTGTTCTTTTTACAAAAAATAGCAGAAAATTCAAATTTTTTTAAAAAATGCCGCAGTAAGTTTTTTGGACCAGGCTTTCGCCAAAGGAGCGCTTAGCAAGCAGAGTATGCGCAAGTTTACGGAATCGTAACCCTCCCCCCTCTTTTCAAAGACGAGTTTTTTGTGCAAACCTCCTGTTCAAACAGAAGGTTTGTTTATAGTACAACTTTCCCAGGAGAGTTGTACTATACAAAACCCTTGATTTAAGCTGATTCCAAGAAAAACAGTCAATTTTTTGAAGATTTTTTTCGACTCACTCGGAGAAAAACGGATCAAATTTTTACTCAAAACTGCTGCTTTTTGTCATGAAATACTCCTTGTGTATAGTCTAATTATGTGCTATAGCTGTACTATACAAATCAGGAGGAGAATGGCCATGGCAGTACCTGAAGAAATTCGGGCAGTAGAAAGACCAAAGAATACGATAGTAGCGCCTTATGGCAAAAATGGTAATCTTTATGCCGTTCGCGAGCGAGTTGGCTGTCGCTATGTGCAAGGACGACGTATTCCCGTTACAGGAAAAACAATTGGACACATAATTGAGGGAAAGTTCGTTCCAAGTGATGCAGGTGAGGCGCCCCAACCAGTCTCTCAGGCGCCAGTTGATCTGAAGGACTGGGCAAATGTCACTTTGTGTTGTAATATTTCTACCAATCTATTAGAAGAACTGCTTGCTATATATGACAAAGATGACGCTTATAAATTATATTGTTCATCAATCCTTAGAGTCTGTTATCCAGGGATAAAAGATAGTGAACTTAAAGATGTATATGAAGAGTGCTTTTTGTCTGAAAAATTTACTAATGTTGCATTATCTAAAAATACAATATCAAAATTTTGGAATGATTTAGGAAGAGCTTATTCAAGAATTTGTAAATTTATGGAGACTAGAGTTTTAAAAGTTGAGAAAAATCATCACTTAATAATAGACGGTACTTTGAAAACGAATAAATCAACTGTAAATACCCTATCAGATTATTCAAGAAAATCAAGGCTTAAGGGGTCAAAAGATATTTCTATTTTATATGCTTATGATTTAGAAGCTGAAGAGCCTATTTGCTCAAAATGCTATCCTGGAAATATGATTGACGCTACATCATATGAAAGTTTTATTGATGAAAACAATATAACAAAAGGAATAATAGTATCTGATAGAGGATTTCCATCATCGTGTGCTAAAGAAAAGTTTTCGAGTAACAAAGATATTCATTTTGTAAATGCCCTAAGAAGAAATTCAATTTATATAAAAGATTATAATTTATTAGAATTTTCAGGACAATTAAGCGGGTATGAAGATATCATTTATAAAAAAGTAAAGATAAGTGATGATAAGTATGTATTTTCATTTAAAGATGTTAATAGAGCATACAAAGAAGATATCAGTTGGTTACATCGAATAAATAAGAATGATGAATTTAAAAATATAGACTATGATGAAGCTAAAAAAATTATTTGGTGTAATAATATTAGAAACAGATATTGATATAGATGCGCTAACAATTTATAAGATTTATGACTCCAGATGGGAAATAGAAATCGTTATGAGGTATTATAAGCAGGCATGTGAATTTGATGAAACAAGA
>JAILPJ010000090.1 GCA_024699605.1 Desulfovibrio sp.
CCAACGTGTAGGTCTTGTGGCTTATCCTCGGTTTACTCCACCACAGGAAAATTTTATGTCAGAGAAAAAAAAAGAGAGAGCCGCAGTGCCGTTCACACTGCGGCTCTCAAAGTAGTCAAGCACCCACCTGGAAAGCTTACAGTGTATTGATGGGTATGCCAGAGATTTCCGGGTTCGTTTGCTGGGCGTCATGGCTCTCACGCGACTACGCCCTGTCAAGAGCAGGCAGTCTCTAAGAGCTCATGACTTCTCGCGAGCAGAGCTTTTGGAATACAACAGCCGAAAAAGGATAGTTATGTCTCAAACGCGAATTGAGAGTAATGAAATTGCGCATTACCGGGAGAATTCCCTTGAGCCGCCAAAAATGTCACAGGCAGCTCCGAAAGCCTTTGAGAATGCCCAACCTCTGCCCAAAAGTTCATCCGCTTGGAAACTGGCTGGACGGATTGCCTTGGGTATTTTGACGCTCGGTACAAGTGAGCTGCTTCGCCTTGCCTGGAAGGGCATTGCAAGCTGTGTTGCCAATGCCAGTCCTGCTCGCCGCCGTGAGCCACAATTGCAGGGAAGAGACGGCCTGCCCGCTGCTGCTCCCGACGCCGATCAAGCAAACACGGTCCTGAAAGCCATGCTTACGTCCTCGTCGAAAAGCAAACCGTCCGCGGCCTATCAGGAGGCGGTCAATACCGTACTGAATGATCTGCGGGAAAAATACGGGGAAGCGCTTGTTCCTCAAGGCAGTCTTGGCGAGATCTTGAAGAGCATTGATCCCAAGGCTCAGCAGCACTTGTATAGGCTTATCAATAATGCCGATCATGCCTTGACCCCCAAGGAATTGCACGACACCATCAAAAATTACTTGCTACCGAGTTTGAATAAAGCCACGTTTGTCTCGTACGTGAAAAGCGCATTGGACAAGCAGGGCGGTCTTGACGATATCTCTTCTGAGGCTCTGGCCAAGAAGTTTCTTGGCAAGCCTGGCCAGAAAAATTGGAAAGAACTTGAAAAGTCGGAAAGCCGTGCTGATGTTGAGAAGCTGTGCCTCAAGATGGAGGTACGGAAAACCATTGCCGACATCAAAGCCGGAATGCTTGAGGCTATTCAG
The DNA here is from genome assembly GCA_024699605.1 of Desulfovibrio sp. GTDB lineage: Bacteria > Desulfobacterota > Desulfovibrionia > Desulfovibrionales > Desulfovibrionaceae > Desulfovibrio. Next base: position 1,103 of record JAILPJ010000090.1, read on the forward strand.
GAAGCGCGCGATACCTTTGGTGACGACATCTTTCCTGAGGACTTCGACCATATTCTGCATCTGAGAACAAAATCCGACACCCTCGTCTGTGATGACTTCAATGAACACTTACAGTCGGATCCTCAACTCAGAGCGACTAAGCAGGATATGAAAGAACTGTTTAGAAGTATTTTGCTTGAAGCCATGTAGCGGCAAATGACGTCGCCAGGTGAAGCTTTTAATATATAAATTTTTAGTAGGATACGTATGTCACAAAATATTATCATTGAGAATAATAAGGTATCGAGTCTGTCGCACTACGAGCTTAACGGGTTAGAGAAGCCCAAAATCTCGCACGGCGTGCCAGATGAATTGATCGATGCAAAACCTCTCCCAAAAAGTTCTTCCGGTTGGAAACTTGCGGGACGGATTGTGCTTGGTATTCTGACTGTCGGAACAAGTGAGCTTTTGCGGCTGGCATGGCTGGGTATCACCAGCATGATTGCCAATGGCAGACCTAGACCCATCCAGCACCATAAGCCACGTGTGCAGGAGGGACGTGGGCTCCCGGCCGCTGCTCCCGATGCCGATAAGACAAACACAGCCGTGAGGAAGCTGTTTGTTGCATCATCAAAAGACAAACCGTCTGCGGAATACCAGCAGGCTGTGGATACCGTGCTTTCTGATCTGCGCAAAGAGTACGGAGAAGAGCTTGTTCCCAAAGGCCTTGGCTTGAACAAGGTGTTTGCGAAGATCGATGGTATGGCTTGTGCTCATATGAGTGCAATTATGGGAAGAGCCGATCATGCCTTGACCCCGAGAGAAGTCTACGACATCATCAAAAACTATATTCGACCAAAGCTGAATCAAGCGGCTTTTGCGTCTCAAGTCAAACGGGCTGCGGAAGAGATAGGCGGCCTTGGCGGTATCGACGTTAATGCGCTGGCGCAAAAGCTTCTTGAGCAGTCAGGACAAAAAAATGTCCGCAAGTTAGAAACATTGACAAACCGGGCTGATGTGGACAAGCTGTTCAATACCCTTGGCATGCCCAAAGCCATTGCTGATATCAAGGCCGGCATGTTTGAGGGCATTGAGGATGTCCGCAAGATCTTCGGTGCTGATAAGTTGCCTGATTCATTCAATGAAATCTTGCAGCTGAAAACTGATTTCGGTTCAACCATATGCAAGAAGATAAGTGAGCAATTGTCAGAGGAGGAGGTACTCAATAAGGCAAGCATAAGGAATTTGGTCAAAGAGAATCTTGGCCCGAGCGTCAGAACAAAGAATATCCACGATGCTCTCACGAAAGAATGTGACGCCCAAGCCATGCCATTACGGCCGTTACTTATGGAAAGATTGACCAAAGACATTTTGAAGATGAACAAGAAGGCCTTTGAGGGGTGTACAAACGCTGAGGGCTTCGCCAAGGCTATGTCCGGAGCCAGAATCAAAGAACTTGTGGCAACGCAGAAGCAGGCAGCTGACAGTCTCTATGCGCAATATCAATCGCAAGTTCGACCAGAATGTTGTCCTCTTCTCAAAACGTTTATCAATGATTTCTCCTTTGCACCGATCAGCGAAGATAGCTCACGGGAAAGCGTTGCCAAGTTAGTGGATTCAATGAAAAACTGGAAAAATGTGCAAGGAGATGATGATAGCCTCGACAAGATCAACCAAGAATTTAAGAACGATTTTGACGACGATTATAGCAAACTGGCTGGCGCCCCCGGTGAGACAACAGGATGGCAGGACAATATCTACGGAACCTTGCTGGTTGATTGCAACAGGTCAAGCTATAGCTTTAATGGCAAAGCCATTCCAAAAGGAATCCATGCAGAAACGGTACCGATTATCACTGAAGCAATCAAAACAGTTTTACCCAACGCTCTTGATCAGCAGTTTGTGAGCAAGATCGCCAACCAACGTCTGGGTGGCAAAATCTCAATGATGAGTAATGCCAATGGTTTTTCAGATACCGGCAAGGATATGTCAAACATTCCCGGTTTCACTGTGATGCCTTTTGTTCGCAATACGCCATTGCTCGGACAGTCAGGGTTGGATGCCGAATATGATGTTTCTGTTGCCCAAGACAAGAAGACCGCCCTGCTCAAAGCGACAACCTATTATACCTTGGATTACCCTGGTGTAGGCGGTATGGGTCAAGAAAAACCGCATTTTGGTGTTTACAAAGTGACATATACGTTCAATCTCAACTTGAGCGCCAATGAAAAAGGTCAGGGCATAGACAGTTTCAAGCTTGGGCAGGAATTTTTCTCGCTTGAACAAGAACAGCAACTCCTTGCAAAGGAAAACTAGGTAGGATCTTATGGAATATCCCGCATTGATACAGGAACTCGCCAAAGTGCTTGGTATTTCTCTTGAGCTTTCAGAATCAGGCACCTGTGGCGTTCTGTTCGACCAAGACGAAATCCTTTTTGAGATACACGAAAACCGCCTGTTCATCATGGCCGATCTCGGGCCAAGCGAAGGTCGCGAAGATGCCGCCATGCGTTTACTGACCGCTGCAAATCTCGGCATGGAAACGGGCTTTGCCTGTGCAGGCATCGATGAGGCAAGAGGGGAATTCACACTCTGTCGGATCTTGGAAGGTGATCTTGCCTATGCCGACTTTGAGAAGATTTTGACGTTATTCGTCAGTGTTGTTCGCTACTGGAAAAAGTGGATTGCCTTGCCCAAGCAGGAATCAGCTGAGGGCAATTCGTCAGTGCCGAATCTGAATGCCAATTCTGTGCGGGTATAAGAACACGTGAGGAAGAGGCAGATTGCCTCTTCCTTTTTTCTTCCTTTTACCAAAGCTTCTGTCTGTTACGTTTGGCATCAAGCCTCAGCTGGAGTGCTCTGACAAAAAAAGGCCGCCAGAAGGCGGCCCCAATTGTTTTTGTATGTTCTCTGTCTTGCAGAAGATCTGCAGCTTAGACAACAGTGCTCAGCTTTGAGCCGATACCCTGGGCGGCCAGCCCTGAATTCCTGGCCATATCCAGGCTCTGGGTACCGCTTGAGATAATGGTGTTGACCATATTGCCCTGAAATTCAAGGGCGTCCTTGGCCAGACTGGCGCCGGTTACTGCTTGTTGCATGGCAAGTTCTTGTTCTTGCATGCCTTGGGCCATGCCGACAACTTCCATCATTCCATCCATGGTGTCCTCCTTTACCGCATCCCTGCGGTTTTACAAGGATTATCGGACAAAGGGGAAAAAACTTGAGGGCAATAGCCAATTTTTTTTTGCTACCCCCCTCTTTCTCGGCTGCTTTGTCAACCATACGTTTTGGCCCATGAAAGAGGATCTTTTTTGCCTTACGCCCTTTCCTCCAGCGACCATAACCTCAACTCGAAATTTTTTGAGAATCGAAGGGTTTGTCACATCACGAGTAGCGCCCTGAAGCCTGTCCACATGGCAGAGCGGATACCTCTCCTTGAGCTTTTCACTCGAGGAATTCCCTTCCGTTATGGAAGGGACTTGTCATGGCGTAGATCGAGGAGAAGAGAGGATGTCTCAGTTACAGGTCAATAATCAGCCGCAGATTCTGCAGCATCAGGGTAATCAGCAAGTCAACAACAGCGCCAATGTCGGCAACAATGGGCAACAGCCCGCACTGCTGGATCCCAACGCCGCAGCCTTGGCTCACCTGTCTTCCAAGGACCGCGCCGCTGCCGAGATGTTTCTCAGGGGCGCGTCCGTGCAGGAGGCCGCAAGGCACATCAAGTGGTCTCTGGCGACGAAGATCATTACTGGCATCTTCACCTTTGGTATTGCCCCGGCCATCATGTGCCGCGCCGAAGCTAACAGGGAAAGGCAGCTTGCTGCCGATGCCGTGCGCCTCAAGGACGTCATGAACGATATAGCTCGCAATGACTATGCCATTATCAAGAACGTCAGGATGGACGATCAGTTCATTCCCGTCGTGCGCGATGCCAATGGCACCCTCAGAGCCACCATCGGCGGCCAAACCATCGTCTCCAAGTTCCCCGCCAAGGTTCTGGCGGAGATCATCGAGGACGACATCGTCACCAATGCGGATCTGTACGGCACCCAAGCCGCGCTGGATGTTCTCGGCGGCGCGGAGGGGCCGGACATGGAGCCGGCGGAGGCCGTCGGCCATGCGGGCCAGTCCGTTATTGAACAGCACAACGAGGCTATGGCAGGGTGCGAGCGGCGCATCAAAAAGGCCGAAGCGGCGGTCAAGGCCGACGCCACGGCCACAGCTGCCAAGCAGGAGCTGGATATCGCAGAGCACGATCTCACACACTTACAGGAAGAATACGACCAAGCCGAAACCCGCTGCAACCGAACCCTCCAACAATGCAAGGAGAAGTTGGACTCCACAGATTCAGCTCGCAACATGCTTCTGGCGGCACAGCAGGAAGGTGGCAACGTTGACGGGCTCCTCAAGAATGTCGAAGCAGAACGCAATGCTGCCCTGGCCACAAAGAATGCGGCGGAAGCGGAGCTGCTCACGTTGCGGACAG
>JAILPJ010000108.1 GCA_024699605.1 Desulfovibrio sp.
CAGCTGTTGCAGGCAGCAGCCTCCACGCGGCGACGCCACGGGGCAAAATGCGCAAGCACACCCAAAAGCGCTCCTGCCGGACAGAGATAGCGGCACCAGAAGCGTGGAGAAACTCGTTCAAGCGCAACGCACACGCCCCAGAAAAGCGCCACAAACCAGGCTGTGGCAAAGGTATGTGTCTCAATCTGCCAGTAGCGCAGAGCATCAACCTTCAAGTGTTCCATGAGGGGCGCAAGCGATGTCAAGGCCTGCTCCATGCCGTGTTCACCCAGAGGAAAGAGAACGAGCGCATAGAGACGTGCTGTCAAAGGCAATGGGCTTGCCCAGAAAGCCAGGTTCACGCCAAAAATGGCAGCAAGAAGGAGAGCGACCAAAAGGAGATATTTTACAGGCCGTAGACGGAAGGGGCCTGCCTGTTTGCGCTGCCTCCCCATGCGGACAAGCCAACCCAAGGCATCCAGCGTTGCCCCCATTGGACAGATCCAGCCACAGAAAACACGCCCAAAAAGCATGGCGCTGACATAGACAAGCAAGACCGGCCAGAGGGCAGTAAGAACTGTCCGTGCAGCCAGCGGCAAGGCCAGGCCAGAGAGAGGATCAAGACAGAGAAAACTGCCTGCAGCAAGTCCCCACACAGAGCCCTGGCTTGCAAACCAGAGCAATAGACAGAACACGGCAAGGCTTGCCGCCTGCACAACGGTGCGCAAGGATGAGACTGTGCGCATCTCCTAGAGACTCACTCGCGCAATCTGAAGATTTTCCACATCCATGCGCCCCAGCCCTCTGGCATGGGCTTGGGCAAGATGCGCTACCTGGCGGGGCTGCACGTGCCGGCCATACCAGGTATAGGAGGACACCGCCAGGGCATCGGCGGCCACAGGGTCAGCGGAGGCGATGATTTCTGCGGGCTTAAGCACCTTGCCAGGCCCATAGGGCCCATTGGTGCTCAAAACACGGCTTGCGTCGATGACCGACAACGCAGGTTTAAGGGCAAGGGCCAGATCCACGATGGAGGTGTCAAGGTCATAGCGCCCGTGCATGCAGCCACGGTCGAGAATCAAACCCATCTGCCCCTTAAGAGACAGGCTGACACCTGTGGAGGAATGGGATTTCGCCACAGGGCAGGCAATCAAGACGTCAGCCTCCAGCACGTCGATCATGGCGGCGTTGCTACGCATATCCTTGGCGCTCTCCAGGCTGAAATCCCGATAGTGGCGGCTGCGGGTAAGATTGTGACAGCATCCGGGGGCTACGCTTTCGCAGGCGTCGAGAATGCCCGAGTACTCCAGTGGCTTTTGCCCTTCGCGAAAGGCGTGATCCAAAACGCGCACCGACCCTGCCCCGGCTTCCAGGCAAAGGACAAGCAGTTCACGCACAACAGCAGGATGCGTGCAGGCTGCGCTGTCCACCGAGGCGGCAAAACTCATATTGGGTTTGATGACCACCTTTTGCCCAGGCTTCACAAAGACGCCCATGCAACCTAAGGCCTCCACCGCAGCGCGAGTGGCTGCGCCAGGTTCCCCCTTGACCACGGCAATGTCGGGCAGCTCTCCTGCCACTAAGAAGGAAGGAAGCCCCGTAAGGGCAAGGCTTCCCAAAGCCACAGACTGCATTTTAAGGAATTGACGCCTACGCATAATCCGTCCTCCCTGCGTCCAATGACCTCTTATCTTTTTACACGCATTTCCCCCAACTAGGCTGAGCCTTTTTCCGGGAAGGCTTGCCATGGTACTATTATCAAGAAAACAGAAGAAAAGTCGAGGTTTTCCCGCAGACGCGTTGCTCATCAGCAGGAGAGTGACATGCCATATGCCCAAAAATCAAAGACCCGTGTATAAGGCAAAAGAACAGTCGCTGACGTGAGCAGGACTTTCCAAACAGCATGCGCTGCAAACACTTCTCGCTTTTTTGTCGGGTGCCGCAAAGGCAAGAGAAAACCAAGCTATTTCGCAGGACAAAACGACCCAATGCGATCCACAAGGTGCTTACCACTCAATTGCCTGTGAATACTGCTCGCCTTGACCATTACTCCGTTTTTCTTCGCTACAAAAACAAAGCCCCCACCACGTTCACGAATCTGAAGACCCCATTGGCTGCAGACCTTGTGCAGCTCAGGCCAGGATTGGGCTGCAAGCAAACTGTTAATGCAGTTGTCGTGGATATACGCTAAGAGTTCGAGCTTTTCTTCTGTTTCTTGGCTCTCATCAGACGCAGAGCTCTTTTTTTTGGACTCAATTCCCAAAAAAGCAAAAAGGCTGCTGGTAACCTCAGGGCCCCCATGGGCAAGACGACGAATGATCATGGCGATCAATTCGTCTAATGAATGCCCCAAGGCCTCGGCCTTGCACTTAGCCAAAAGCAAAGCCTCCTCATCAATGCCCAAAGCTCCCCAATCCGTAGCCTGCACTGCCTTGGGAATTGGCAGCGTAAGCGCTTCCACCGATACGGTCTTAAGATCAACAGGCTTGCAGGTTCTCTCGAATTCCCGCACCCGTTCTGAGGTGCGCAGATCAAAATTGCGCAACGGCTCATGCAGATAGAGCCCATTGATGCTGGCCAGTCTGGATAGGGCCGTATAGAGCTGACCTGAGGCAAACATGCCAGAATGCACCACGGCTTTCTGAAAAGTCTGTCCCTGACTTTTGTGGATGGTGATGGCATAGGCAAGCTTCAGCGGCAGCTGCAAAAACGACCCGATCTCCTTAAGCTGCAAGGACTTAACGGTTGCTGTTTCCTGCTTTTTGACAATCTTTGGCACCAGTTTGCCATCAATTTCTTCAAAGACCTCGCGCTCAACTTCCCGCTCAATCTCTTCATCACCCACAGCATATTCATTGTTGGACCACTTGAAGCGCAACAATTCCTCATCAGGCTTTTCCCGAAACCAGACCTTATTGCCGTTGTCAAAGACAACTTGAATCTGGCCTGTATCTTGTCCCCCTTTCCCCGTGAAATAGACATAGCCAAGGTCACCATTTATAAAACGCGATTCAAGGTCATTGGCAACCGTCATGACTCTGGCACCACTGCGAAGACGCATCACCCGCTCTGCCGGCATATCCTGCTCAGGATAATCCCCTGTCACTTCCCCCGTTATCTCATATTCAGGGCCTTTCAGCTTGGCCAATCGGGCATAGTTGATCTCATTGACTGTGACGTTCCTCGGGCAAATCTCCAGCACGTCCTCACGCTTTTCTTTGTGAGCATTGGCATTGATCCAGTTCAAAGCCCGAAAGTCATAATTGCGGATAGCGTTCAGACTCTGAATAAACTGCGTCTGGCTTGGATTCTGTCGAAGAATTGTCTCAAGCCTGATGACCAAAAAATCCAGCTTCTTCCACGCTTCGGTATCAAAGGCGTACTCCGATTTCCAACGCGCCCCCCAGGTCTTTTCCAGCGCTTTGCGGTCATTGTCCGTCATAACAGGTGGCAGCTGAAAAAAGTCTCCAACAACCACGACCTGCTTGCGGCGCTTAATCTGCATCAGCGTATTGTAGAAGTACTGAAAATAATCCGCACGGCACATGGAGATTTCGTCAATGATGATGATTTCCGCCTTGTAGAAGGCAGATGATTCACGCAGAGCAACCTTACTGCTGCGAAAAGGCTCCACCGGCTGAGGCGGTAATCTGACGAATCTGTGCATGGTCACGCCATCCACATTGCGTGCAGCAAAACCCGTAGGGGCACAGACCGCGACCAGCCTATGCTGAGACTGAGCCCAGGCACGAAAAAACTGAATCAGCACAGATTTTCCCGTACCGGCCTTGCCCGTCAGAAAAACATTGCGCCCAGTCTGCAGAAGCGAAAGGGCTTTGGCCTGTTCTTCTGTTAATTGTAAGGCGTGAGTGTCAATTTGCATGTGGTCTCACACAAGGCTCAATCAAAGACATAATAGCCTATTTTCCAGAGACAGTGATCCAAGAATCCTTTGCCGTTGACCGTCTCTCTTGAAGGCAAGCAGGATGAACAGCGCATGCCACCCTTTTTGTTTATCCTTATCGTAAAAGATACGCGTAGCCTGATGCGTCAACGACTCATGAACTTCTAACACAGGCAAAGCAGCGCTTCTTCCAAAAGGAAACACCCCAGTGGAGAATATGGGGATACTCCTTAAGCCTAGCATCATAGCCCAAAGCCGCAATCTGCGCTAAGCCCTCTTCAGCCCGCGTTTCCAGTTGTTCGGTTGTGTTGGCGATCTTAACCTCAAGACATGCCGCTCGGGCATGCAGGGGATCTCTCAGTAAAATCTCTGCCCGCCCTTCCCCGCTTTCTGCGTTGGACGGCACACGCACGCTCCCGGAAAAGAGGCCTGCCAAAAGGGCATGATAGGAGTCTTCGCGCAAGTCATAAAAGCTGATGCTCTTCAACAGCAAAGCGCTCACAAGCCGACTCCATTCCGGCGCATCTCCCCGCCTGAAAGCGGCAGATAAGCCAGTCCTGCACGGCAGTCAAAAATACTTCGCGTAGTTCCCTGTGAGATGAAACAATCTGCGTGATTAGAAGACGTTCTGGTCTTGTGAGGATTTTTGACGCATGAGAGATAATCCGGACGTAGAGCAAGCTGAAAACTTCCGCCTCTGAGGCCTTGGCACGATCAATAGTGCTTGTCTCTACGAGCCGTGTTTCGACGCTTCCCCCATTCAACAGGCTTTCCAAGGTTTCCCTAAAATCCCAAGCACCTTTTCCCAGAAAAACGGCTACAATGCTCTTGCTGCTGGTGGGTATCCCATACGGTTTTGGTTCAGCATTTGCATCTTGAAGCAAATCATAAACATAATGGCTATTATGAGTCCAGGATTCTTATGGATTTTTCGAGGCGTGGCCGCCTGGCTCTCTGTTTTGCCTACACCTTCCTGATCTCGGCACGATGCTTCATTGATCAGCTACCTACGGCCCAGGCTTCAGCCGGAAAAAGTAACGTTGGATAAAGAGGCGTCGTTCTCTACGAACGATCCGCCAAGCATTGACTGGATATGCAAGGCGATATGGCATAAGTTCCATGCCTGGATGTACTGCATCGACTCAATCCGACGTTCTCTCTGCATACGAAATGGCATCCAATTATTACGAGGGGGATGCGTCCGTCCTTTTTTGCCTCTCTTCCACACAGACGCGATCGCTGACAACGGTCAAAGAAGATCTCAGTATTTTTGCGGCATCTTCACTCTCCCATCAACGGGCAGGGCATCGTCCGTCGGAGAGAGAAGACCTTGTCTGTCATGACAGATGGGGCATTCCTCGAAGAACAACAATCTCACCGGTCAATCCTGGGGAAAATTCCACGAATGTCTTTGTGGAAGTATGTCAACAGGGAGGCTACCACTCATGACTACAGGATCAATGTCGAATGCAGTCTGTCGCATTTTGCTGGTCGATGACCACAAGTTGCTCATGGAGGGCGTACGCAGTCTACTGGCCCCTTATGCGCACCTGCGCGTGGTGGGCATGGCCTCCAGTGGCGGCGAGGGCGTGGCCTTGGCGGCATCCTTGCGGCCGCATCTCATTGTCCTGGATTTGGGTATGCCCGGCATGAATGGCCTTGAAACCGGACGGGCCGTGCGCGAGGTGTTACCGGAAGCGGGCATCATTATCTATACCGGGCATGAAGATCAACGCTGGCTGCCGGAGCTCATCGACCTTGGCATCATAGGTCACGTACGAAAATCCGAAGCGCCGGGAATCCTCTTGCGGGCCATCGAGCACGCGCGTGCCGGCGAGACCTTCCTGACATTTCCCGACCCGGGCGGACGGGTAGCCGCCATGCTGGACCAGAGTCGCCGCCAGGCCGAAAGTGCTGACGCCGATGGCTTGAAGACGCTTTCCCCACGTGAGAGGGAGATTTTTCGTCTTCTGGCTGACGGGCACAGCATTAAGTCCGTCGCCACCAAATTGATTATCAGCCCCAAAACCGTGGAAACGCACAAATACAATCTCTTGACCAAGCTGCGGGCCAAATCCGTGGGCGATTTGATGAAAATTGCCATCCGCAACGGTGTGGTCAACGTCTAGGAAACGCTCAGGAATTTCCCTACTCGCGGCCGTAAAATCAGAGATCTCCCGATGGTGCGGGGAGGTGTCCCGATCTATCTTGCCCCCATGCAAACAACGCCGCCTGGCGGCGCAAGGGGGGAACAATGACCTGGGATACCCACGCTGCTTCGCATAGCGGAGCCAAGATTCTTTTCGTTTTTTTCGTGCTGCTGCTCACGACCGTGTACCTGTCCGGACCGGCTCTGGCAGGGCAGACGCTTTGTCTGTCCCAGAAGGAGGCAGCACCCATGGCAGAGCTGCATGCCACAAACCAGGCTTCAGCGCTGAGCGTGGCCGACTCGACCAAGTCCGCCTCCTCGCAAGAGCCTCAACCCGCACAGCCAGCACAGGCCGCCGCGCCTGTGGACAATCACCCCTGGTGGTTCTGGCCTGTGTCTCTGTTGTTTTTCTGCTTTATCCTCGGCATCATCGCCGTCATGGCCGGTGTCGGGGGCGGCGTACTCTTCGTGCCGCTGGTAAGCGGCTTCTTTCCCTTTCATCTGGATTTCGTGCGCGGCGCGGGGCTGATGGTGGCTCTGGCTGGGGCACTGGCCGCAGGACCTGGCCTTTTGCGACGCAACTTTGCCAATTTGCGGCTGGCCTTGCCCGTGGCATTGATTGCTTCGGCCTGCGCCATTGCCGGCGCCATGCTGGGTCTGGCCTTGCCGACCAGCATTGTCCAGACCTGTTTGGGCGTCACCATTCTCGGTATCGCCGTGTTGCTGCTTCTCTCCAAAAATTCCGTGCGACCTGTGGTCAATAAACAGGACGCCGTGGGAATAGCGCTGGGCATGAACGGCGTCTTCCTGGAACCGAGTACCGGCGAAGTCGTGGAGTGGAAAACACATCGCACCCTGGCTGGTCTTTTGCTCTTCATCGCCATCGGTATCATGGCGGGCATGTTTGGCCTGGGTGCCGGCTGGGCCAATGTGCCGGTACTCAACCTGCTTATGGGAGCCCCTCTCAAGGTGGCCGTAGGCACCTCCAAATTTCTGCTTTCCATCACGGACACCTCTGCGGCCTGGGTCTATATGAACCAGGGCTGCGTCATTCCGCTTATGGCCGTGCCTTCCATCGTGGGCCTGATGCTCGGCTCAGTGGTCGGTGTGCGACTTCTGGCCATCGCCAAGCCCAAGTTTATCCGCTACATGGTCATTGCCGTGCTTTTCTTCTCCGGGGCCAAGGCCCTTTTGAAGGGCCTTGGCTGGTAGTTTTTCTATGACTGTTCTCTCAGGGAGGCACATTATGACAGAACGCGATCTTCGACAGGAAATCAAAGCGTCGCCCGCCCAGCTGCACTACGCGGACACCTTGTTCTACGGCGCCTTATTTGGCTTTGTGCTCATGCTGATCACCTACACGCTGTACGTCTTCGGCGTGCTGACACCGCAGATTCCGCTGGAGGAACTGCCCAAGCTCTGGACGCAAAGCGCCGCTGCCTACCGTGCGGCCGGCGATATTCCGCAGGGCTGGGGCTGGCTTGCCCTTGTGAACAAGGGTGATATATGCAATTTCATTGGTATTGCCTTTCTGGCGGCGCTGACCATCCTTTGTTTTCTGCAGCTGGCCGTCAACCTTGCCCGGCGCGGCCAGTGGCTGATGATGACCATCGCCCTGCTGGAAGTCCTGGTGCTCTGCCTCGCCGCCTCAGGTGTGCTGGTGGCAGGGGCGCATTAGACGAGGTGCGGCCGCAAGGGACAAGAGGCAAGAGTCGCCCTGAAGGACGTGTTTGAATCTGCAGCCGTGGAGGCCACGTGTTCGCCGCGTTGAAAAAAACCTTCGCTCAGGCCCTGGAAGTTCCTGAGGCCGTTTCCCCGGCCCGCTACCGCTCCCTGAAGCGCCTGATGACCGTGCTGATTGTGGCCGTGTCAGTGACGCCGCTTTTGCTGCTGACCATTATCAGCCATATGCAGTATATGCGCACCCTGGAACGGGAAATGGAAAGCCCGCTCTATGACATGGCCCGCAAAACGCAGGCAGCGCTCGAGCTGTACCTGGGCGAGCGCGTCTCCACGGTGAGCTATCTGGCCCACGCCTATCGCTACAGCGATCTCTCCGATGAACGTTCTCTGAACCGTGTCTTCCTGGCACTAAAAAGTGAATATCAGGGATTTGTGGACATGGGGCTGGTGGACGGCGATGGCAGGCAGATCGCCTATGTGGGGCCGTACAAGCTCAAGGGAGCTGATTACGCGGGCAAGCCCTGGCTGCGCGAAACGGAAATCAAAGGCCGTTATATCAGCAACGCCATCTTAGGCTACCGCGGCTATCCACACCTGGTCATCGCCGTACATCGCTTGGAGGAAAGCGGCGCCTCGTGGACCCTGCGTGTGGGCACAGACACCTTGCGCATTCAGCAGATCGTCTCTTCCGAGGGCTCGGCCCGCGATACCGACGTCTTTCTGGCCGATGCGGCGGGCGTGCTGCAGACCGATTCCCGCGCCTACGGCAAGGCTTTGAATCCGCTGCCCTTTCCTTTGCCACAGGCCAGCCACGAGCCTGAGGTGTGTCGCATGACCGGACCTGACGGGCGCAGCCTTTTGATTGCTTCCTGCACCCTCGACGGCACAGACTTCCGCCTGCTTGCGGTCAAGCCTGTGGAAAAGGCCTTCCGTCCCTGGCTGGCCTTGCGGGCGGAGTTGCTCTGGGTCATTTTCGGCGGCATTGCGCTCATCGTTATCGCTTCCAGCCTGCTGATGCGCCACCTGGTGGATCGCCTGCAGGCCAGCGATGAACGTCGGGTGGCCGTGTTCGCCCAGATGGAGCATAATCAGAAACTCTCGTCCATCGGACGGCTGGCCGCCGGCGTAGCCCATGAGGTCAACAATCCCCTGGCTGTCATCTATGAAAAGGCGGGGCTTGCACGTGATCTTATTGATCTGGGGAAGATTGGCGGCGACGAGAAGGAAAAGCAGCGTCTTTCTTCGCTGCTGGCCAGCATTGAAAGCACTGTGGAACGAGCACGCGGCATTACCCACCGCTTACTGGGTTTTGCCCGGCGCATGGAGGCCAATCGCCAGGGCCTGCACATTGACGAGGTGATTGTGGAGACCCTGAGTTTTCTGGAGCGTGAAGCCCGCAATCGTGGGGTTGCCCTGGAAACAGAGCTTGCGCCAGACTTGCCGGAAATCATTTCCGACCGCGGTCAACTGCAGCAGGTTTTCCTCAATCTTGTGGGCAATGCCCTGGATGCCCATGTGGCGAGCGAGGGCGAGGACCAAGAAGCACGGTATGTACGCGTGTCCTGCGTCTGCGAGGGAGATGCGCTGCGCATCACGGTGCGCGACAACGGCATGGGCATGCCGCCGGAAGTTTTACGGCATATTTTCGAGCCCTTCTATTCGACCAAAAATGACAAGGGCACGGGCCTTGGGATGTTCATCACCTATGGCATCGTGCGTAAGCTGGGCGGTGACATCAGCGTAGAGAGCGAAGAAGGACAAGGCAGCGTCTTCACTATTGTCTTGCCTTTGGTTCCGCCTGATGCCGGCGGGGAAGTACGGGCGCAAACAAGCAAACCCTAGGCCCCTGGGCTGCAAAAGCCAAAGCATGGCAGCGTGCGGAATCTGCCGCTTTGTTTGGCCTGCCAGGAGTGACTCCTTCAAGATCCTGGGCTTCCCACGTCCAGGGCTGGGTATGGCGTAGTTTTGCCCTTGCTCCAACCAAGACTTTCGTCTGATCAGTCGGTCAGACGCTTATCCCGATCAATTCAGGAAAAAGAATGGAGGCGGCGTTTCCTCCCCGGACTTTCGCCCGGGGCTTCCACGCCGAAAAGCTGATGACAATGCGCGTTTTGCTGGCGGATGATGAGCGTGATTTTGTGGACACTCTCGCCGAACGCCTCAGCCTGCGCGGCTACGAAGTGACGACGGTGCACAACGGCGCAGAGGCTGTCCGTGCTGCCACGAGCGCGCGGCCCGATGTGGCCGTACTGGACCTTTTCATGCCGGGCCTGCCCGGCGATGAAACGCTCAGGCAACTGAAGGTCATGTATCCCGATCTGCCCGTCATCCTCCTCACGGGCCACGAAGCGGTAGATGATAACGGCACAAGCCCCGTAGCCAAGGCTTTTGCCTGTCTGACCAAGCCCTTGGCCTTCAAAGATTTTGTCGCTGTGCTAGAAGCCGCGGCCCGTGCTGGCCGGCAAGCATCAGAGGGAGGCGAAGATGGACAATGACAGCCAGTGTATGGCCCGTCTGCTGGCCTCAGCCGTTCATGATCTGCGCAATGTCCTGGCTGTCATACGTGAATCAGCAGGGCTTGCGCAGGATTTGACCGCTCTGGCCATGAGGCAGGAGCAGGCAGCCCCTGATCCCCAACGTCTGGCAGGTGTCTTGGGCGAGGCGCAGCAGTCCGTGATCAGAGGGGCGGCTTTAGCCGACGCCATGGATTATGTGGCCCAGGCGGCCAGGGCGGAGGACAATGCCCCTGGCCCCTGCGACATGACGCGTGTCTGTCGCTTCTTCTGCCTTTTGGCGGCCCGCCAGGCACGGGCCGTACAGATGCGTTTGGAGAGCGGCGAGGCCGCTGAACCTGTCTGGGCCAACGTGCCGCCCTTAGCGTTGTTCGGCCTGCTTTTGGATGTGCTGGACCTCTGTGCTTCGGTGGGTGGCCAGGTTACGCTGCGCTTTACGGCGCAACGCCATCACCGGGAAGAGGGTATTGTCGTGGATGTGCCGGATGGTTCTAACCGCGAGCTGGTCTTGGCGGCTCTGGCGGGCAATCCCCGCCTGGAGAGCCTGCGACCCGGCTGGAAGGCGGCCCTCATGCCCTGGCGCGAGGCAGAACCCCGATTTTTTCTTTCCTTTTCCTCTGTTGCCGATGCTTAATCGCCCCACATTAGGTTTTGGGAGGGTATATGACAAAAGAAGACATTAAGATTCTGTTGGTGGACGATGAGAAACAGTTTGTGGACACCTTGGCCGAGCGTTTGGCCATGCGCGGTTTTGAGGCCCGTGTGGCCTATGACGGACCGACAGCCTTGGAAGCCGTGACGCAGCCCACAGACGTCATTGTTCTGGACTTGCGCATGCCCGGCATGGACGGCTTTGAAGTGCTGCGCAGTGTCAAAAAAAGCAACCCGCAGGTGCAGGTGATCATTCTCACTGGCCACGGCGGTGACGCTGAGGAGCAGACAGCCTATCGCATGGGCGCGTACAACTTTCTGCGCAAACCCATGGATATTGACGAACTGCTCAACAGCATCCGTATGGCCTATCGTGACAAGCTAGAAAACGCCATGGTGGCCGTGTCTCTGGCTGAGGGCGGGGACTTTGAGGCCGCACGCGAGGTTTTGAGCGAAAAAGACGTGCTGGAAGGTCACGACAAATCGTAGGCTTTGAGGCTGGCCAAAGAGTCAATCCCACCCGAGTGGAGGAAGCATGCGTGTGCTCATTGTGGACGATGAGGCGTCCTTTGCCGAGCCTCTCGCTGAACGTCTGCGCCTGCGGGGCGTGGATACAGTCGTTGCGGCGGATGCAGACGCCGCCTTGGCGGAGCTTGTGCATGCTCCGCGTGACCTCATCTTTCTGGATGTGGGTTTACCTGGTCTGGACGGCGTAGGGCTTTTGCCGCTTCTGCGGGAACGCTATCCGCAATGCGAGGTGGTGATGCTGTCTGGTGCGGGGGACGTTCGCAAGGCCGTGCAGGCCATGCGCTATGGTGCCTTGAACTGGCTTTCCAAACCCGTAAGTCTGGAAGATGTCCTGGCCGAATGCCGCAAGGCGACGGAACGAGCCACGGCCAGGCTTGAGGCGCAACGTCTCACCGAAGCGGCACGCTGGCGTATGCTGGGCCGCGTGGCTGAAGGCGTTGCGCATGAAGTCAATAATCCCCTGAACATTATTGTCCAGGCGGCTGGATTGATCGAAGACTGTCTCGACACACCGCAAGCAAGCGGCCTGCCCGAGATCGACGAGGCCCGCGAAGCCCTTGCGGCCATCTCTGCCCAGGGGCTGCGCATCCGTGAATTGACACGCAAGCTGTTGATGGTGGGGCACGGCATGGACTTTCAGGAGGCTCCGCTAGACGGAGCCGCCTGCGTGCGTCATGCCGTGGAAATGCTGCGTAAACGTCTGGACGATCAAAAGGTGCAGCTTGAACTGTCCGTGCCAGAGGGGGATGGCGCACCCCGTCCCTTTGGCTCAGCGACGGAACTGCAGCAGATTTGCTTGCATCTGCTGGAAAATGCCCTAGACGCTTTGGAAATCAGCGGGCGAGCAGATGGTCGCATCACTGTCCAGGCTCTCAAGAATCAGGACGCACAGGGCCGTGACTGGTACGAGCTTACCGTGCAGGACAATGGCCCTGGCATTGCCCAGGAGGCTTTCCCTCATCTGTTTGATCCTTTCTTCAGTACACGTTCTCTGCAAGGAGAGCCGAAAACTGCCCAAAAGAGCCGTCTGCTGGGTCGTTTTGCCGGCCTTGGTCTTTCCGTGGCCCGATCCTTGGCACACGCTCGTGGCGGTGAACTGACAGGCGACAACGCAAGCGAGGGCGGTGCCCGCTTTGTGCTGCGCCTGCCCTTGGCCGGTGAGAGCTGCGAGCGTTGAGCTGTCGAGCGCCCGCTGTATAATCATGTCAACCAGAAGCCTCTCTTGGCTTCTTGTCCTTTGCGGAAAACTTAGAAAATAGTATAGACTTTTCTCTTTCCTTTCCCATTCTTCTCAACAAAATGAGATTTCATAAATTTCTTTAAAGGAAACCGCCCGACCCTTTAGGGTCGGTTTTATTGTTTTACAGCCAGCCGGAGCCATGTCGTATAATTTTCGCCTTTGAATAAGAACATGATAATTCTTTCCCACTTGCTGAAAGATTCTTTTGCAATAACACGATTGTTTTTCCTAAATTATGCATTCCATTAATTGAATATTTCTTATCCTTGTATATGACAATATCTCCAGCCTGCAAATGATATCTTTTCCGCCTGATATTCATTGACCATTTTTTTGTATATTCAGCGCGGAATATCCTGCAATTCTTTTCTGAAACACGTGATGCTTTACTTCACCCACACTTCTCCTACCCTCAGAGATGTTTAAGGCATGTCCGCAGAGCAGGGAACCGTTCCGCATTTCCCGGTGCCTGTAGTATTTTGTACAAACGGCTCCGTATATCTCTATACGGCAGCTAATCAATCGGGCCTGTGGTTTTCACAAGCCTCGCCCCTTTATGGGGCGGGGTTATTGACCTCCAGTTTTGCCGTAGTTCCTTTTGTTTGATCTATTACGCGTAGCCTGAGTCAACGACTCATGAACTTCTGACACAGGCAAAGCAGCGCTTCTTCCAAAAGGAAACACCCCAGTGGAGAATATGGGGATACTCCTTAAGCATGGCATCATAGCCCAAAGCCGCAATCTGCGCTAAGCCCTCTTCAGCCCGTTTTTCCAGTTGTTCGGTTGTGTTAGCGATCTTGACCTCAAGACATGCCGCACGGGCATGCTCGGGATCTCTGAGCAAAATGTCTGACCGCCCTTCCCCGCTTTCTGCGTTGGACTGCACACGCCCCCCCATCCCGGCGAAGAGGCCGGCCAAAAAGGCATGATAGTAGTCTTCGTGCAAGTCATAATAGCTGATGCTCTTCAACAACAAGGAGCTCACAAGCCGACTCCATTCCAGGGCATCTCCCCGCCAGAAAGCGTCAAAAAGCGCTGTGCGATCCATCTGTTTCAAAGTCGCAAAAAGCCATTCCTGCACGGCATTGAGAAAAACTTCACGTATTTCCTTGTTGGGTAGCACGAGCTCAGCGTAATGAGCAGGCTTTCCGGTCTTGTTCCCATTTTTGACACGCGTAAGATATCCCGTGGCGTAGAGCAGGCTGAAAACTTCCGCCTCTGAGGCCTTGGCAAGATCAAAAGTGCTTGTCTCCACGAGCCGTGTTTCGACACTTTCCCATTCAACAAGCTTTCAAAGGTTTCTCTAAAATCTAAAGCACTTTTTCCCAAAAAATCTGCGACGATGCTCTTGCTGCTGGTGTTTATCCAATACGGTTTTGGTTCAGCATTGGCATCTTGAAGTAAATCATAAACATAATAGTTAATATCCCATGGGCAATATATATCTTTGTCTTTTCCAAAAAGATAGCCATCATACCAGTCTTTAATGACTTGTTTTTTCTCAGAAAAATTCGCTTTTTCTATAATTTCGTCTACTTCTTTATCAGTAAATCCAAACGCATCTGAATATTTTTTATCATCTATACCATAGCATACAAAATTGTTTAATCCCGTAAAAATAGTTTCTTTTGCCATCCGTAGACAGCCAGTCAAAACAGCAAATTTTAATGCATCATTTCTTTGAAAAGCAGCACTAAACATATTTTCAAGAAAATCAACCATTTCATGATAGTATCCATTAGCTTTGGCATACTGCAAGGGGACATCGTATTCGTCGATAAGGATAATCACTGGAAAGCCGTAGTAGCTCTTCAGGGCAGATGAGAGCATGCGTAGTGAATAGATCAGATCATTTTTTTGGGCTTTTCCTGACTTCAGAAGGGCAATTTTCGCTTTAAGGTCCTGATCAAGCGTAGTACTTTGAAGAAGAAAGGCGTTGGTATAACACAATTCAGACAACGTATTGGAAAAATTGGCCAACGCTCTTGAAAAATCGAGATCCTTGACCTCTTTTAAGGAAAGACTAAGAACGGGATACTTATTCATCCACTCTTTACAGAGCGCAGTGTTCTTGGCAATGGCCAAGCCCTGAAAATACGACGCGCTCTCCTTTTGTCGCGAAAAAAACTCTTCCAGCATGCTCATGGCAAGCGTCTTTCCAAAACGTCTCGGCCTGGTAATCAAGGAGACTAAGGGACGGTCTGGCGTGAGCAGTTCTTCGATCAAATGGGTTTTGTCCACATAGAGCCTATGTTCTTCGCGAAAAAGACGAAACGTGTCCCCTCCGACATAGACATTGACCATACTCACACCTGTTCTCCTTGCCAAAAATTGTAGCCTGCCAGCCCAGAAGAGCCTTCGGCCAAGCCAAGAGAGACAGAAAAGACAACAATGAAAACGCCAAAATCCAAAGCGTTCAATGACCGAAATTTTCGTTACGGGCAAGAATAGCGTACCATGAAGAATATAATTTCAGCCTTTTAGGAACAATTCTTGCAAAGATTACGGAAAACTTGGATTGTCCGCCTGCCTTTTGAGGAGCATCCTTCGTGCCCCAGATTATCACGTTTTTTCTTCTCCTGTTCACGCTTTTGGGACAAGCTGGGGCCTCAGCTTCGCAAAAAGACGAGATCACAGCACAGTCCTTTGCCGCCCTTGTGGCTGCATGCCAAAATTTCCTGTTACCCAAGGCGCAGATTGCGCAAAAGGCCTCTGCCGGAGAAGTCTGGCTAGCCAATTGTCCCAGTTGCCTGACGCCCATTGAGACCTGCGTCTGTGATCTGCCGGTCACGCTGCTCACGGCGCAAACTGACTTCATACACTTTGACAGCACGCGCTTTGCTATTCATCTTGAGCATGGCCTATGCTATCTTTACGGAAGCGTGGATAGCACAGAAATGGCAGCCATTCGCCGAAAACTGCGCGGAACTCTCGCCCTCAGTTTTTGTCCCAAAGACAGTCAAAACGGTCACGATTGCCAGCCAAAGCTGCTTAGAGAGGATGGTACTCCTCTGGCTCTGCCGATGCCTGCTTCCGACCACAAAGACTGCGTGGTCCATGTCTTTCGCCTAGCCCGCTAAGTCCCAAGCCTATGCGTACGATTCATCACATATCGCAACAAAGCCCCTGTAGCGGCCAGCCAACGCATCATCGTGAATCCGGCTTTCTGACTATCCAGGGCATCGCGGCTGTGGCGCTTTTTGCCATTCTGGCGGCGGCTCTGGCTCAAGGCTTTCAGCTGGTCATGGCGTATCTGCAAAAACGCGTTGTGGCTGAACAGTTGCAACAGGTGGCCAGTGCCGCGAAAGACTATGCCATCTCCCGGGCTCTGCTCGAAACGCTGACACCAGGCGCTGAAGCCACACGGGTGGAAAGCGCAAGCCTGATCAGCGCAGGCCTTCTCCCTCAGTCAGACACAACAACGCTGACCAATCCCTGGGGCCAACGCTATGTTGTCTACTACTTTGTGCCCATCACCCCAGACAATCGCCGCAAGCTTGTCACTGTTGTGCTCACAGAAGGGGGAGAAGCGGTTTCTGATGCAAAGACGCTGGCCGTAACCCATGCAGGCGCTGCAGCAGGCATTGTCATCCAAAAGAACAATGAGGATATGCTACGCGGTGTGGGAGGAAGCTATTCCATCCCCTTAGGGAAAGCGCCCATGAATATTCCCTCACCCGGAAGTGGTCATATTGGCTATTACCTTCAGCTGGACGATGCGGCCTTGCTTTCAGACACGCTCTACCGGGTAGCAGTCCCTGGCCGCAGCGAGCTCAATCAGATGCAGGTGGATCTTGACATGAGCGACCACAGCCTGAGCAATGTGCAAAGCGTTCAGTTCAATGCCACCTCCGTCACAAGCCTGGATCTAGAAAGCATCTGCGGCAGCACAGAGGCTGAAAAACAACAAGCTGAGGGCAAAGTCTTCTTCTTTACCAATAGTGAGTCCAGCGACAATCCCTCTGGGCTTTACACCTGCCGCCATGGCAGCCCCTGGATGGTAGCTGATGCCGGCAACTCGCCATTACTGAAAAAAACCTATACCGTTGCCCCTGAGGCAACGATTCCGGCGCCAGCCTGCCCGGACGGGCAGACTCCTTTTATTTCGGTCTCACCGGCAACGCTGCCCCAGGCTCTCAGTTCTGGCACAAGCCTGTACTCGTACTATACAGGATCCGGCACAAACGCCGATCCATGGATTGTCCACCTTGAGGTCAACGGTGCCCCGAGCAATCAAGGCACCCTTTCGGTGATCACCTCCTGCAGTGGCTCAAACTAACGGCTTCTTACACAAAACAACGCAGGGCACCTCCCTGGCAAAGACAATGAACCATCAGACTTTTGTCCACTTCTTTGTGCAACGCCTTCTCTTGCTTGGCCTGGCCCTTGCGCTCGCTGTCTTTTCCGTGCGCACAAGCTCGGCTGAGCCCCACAAGGCCAGCGAACGCACCTATCTGTGGCTGCCCTGGTTCATTCAGCCCTGTGAAGACTACGGTGTCCCCCTGCCCCTGGCCCTTGCCATCGCCCGTCAGGAAAGCGGAACCCGTCCCTGGGTGATCAACGTGGCCGGCAAAGATTTTTCACCCAAAAGCCCAGAAGAGGCTCTCGAGATTGCCGCTCAGGCCAAACGGGCCGGCAAAAGCTTTGATGTGGGTATCATGCAGGTCAACAGCTACTGGCTGAAAAAATACCATATTGATCTTCGCGAGATCCTCGATCCTCAGAAAAACATCGCCATGGGGGTCTGGATTCTCGCCCGTGAGATCAAACGCTATGGCTTAACATGGAAGGCCATCGGCGCCTATCATACGCCCTTGGCCCGCAATCCCGACCGAGCCAGACGCTATGCCGCAACCGTACTCACCCATATGCGGGCCATCTGCGACCGCGATGCGGCACGCCGTGCGCAAGCGGCACAGAGTCCGTAACAATCCCCGTTATCCCCATAGTGACAGAACGATGGCTCAAGCCAACGCTTCTTGTATGGTTAGGCCAACTGATGCCTCAACGAACCGTATTGCAACCCCAAAAAATCTCTTGCCAATTGTATGCTCAAGTCGTCTGCTCTTCTGATGCCAGGCCTTTCTCTGCTCTGGCTCGCTCTCTTCGCTCTCCTGCGTACACCAGAACCTGAGACCTTTGCCCTTTGTCGCTTTGGTCTCTACACCCTGTTGGGCACCATTGCCATCTGTGCGGCCATCATTGACCTGAAAACAGAAATACTTCCGGATTGTCTAACGCTCTATGCCACACTGCCCTGTCTTGCCGCCCTGCTTCTCGTCAATGGCCTATGGGCACAGGCCCAGGCTTTTCCCCTCTCACTGTCAGGCATGCTGACCCTCTCCGAGCCGCTTCTGGGCAGCCTTGTGGGCTTTGTCATACTCAAAGGTCTGCAGCTTATCCTGCGCAAAAAAAGTGGCAAAGAAGAACTCGGCTCAGGTGACAGCAAACTGATGCTCGCTTTGGGCGCCCTCACAGGCCCAGCCAATGTCTTGCCAACCTTGATTTTGGCTGTGCTGTTGCTTTTTCCCTTTTTCCTGCTCGTCAAAAAACGCCGCTTGCCCTTTGGCCCCGCTCTCGTCTGTTCTGCCGTCATCCTTGTGCTTGGCAATTTCCATCTCAGCTAAAGCGCAAGCTTGGCCTTTTTCCGGCTCATCCCCTTCCAAAGCCAATGGCTTCCTCTTCTCTCCTTCCGGAAGCGTCAGAAAAGCATCAAAAAAACCTCAAGCCACGAGACTCTTTGAAAAAATGACCGCCGCATTCTCGTGACTTCAGTCATGAAGTAGGCGGTCAAACGGTTGATTCCCAGTATCACATATGGGAACCGTTTTTCATGGATAATTTCGGCGAGATAAGAAAGTGAAGCGCTCTTACGTATGGTCGCAGCTTCATCTCATCCAATAGCGCGGAGCGCCATCTGAGGAAGCCTGCGTCCGAAGTTCGTGACACCCATTCAAGATACGTAAGGGGTATACTTCTGGAGCCACCATGCATATTGACTCACAGCAGAAAGCACAACGGGCGTTGACAAGAATTGATCGCCACACAGGCCGAAAATCTCCAAGCCTCAGAATCGCGGATCTCCGACATTGATGTGGCCACAGAGATGACCAATTTCGTCCGATCTCAGATACTCACGCAATCCGCGGTGGCCATGCTTTCTCAGGCAAACTCCATGCCCCAAATGGCCATGCAATTGCTTGGCGGCTAAACAGAGCAAAGCCTGGAGCACACTCTGAGCGGAACTTGTCTTGAGTGTCTATTGCAATGGTTAAAAACCTGGACGGAATGAGCGCTGGATGCAGAGCACAGTCTCCTCAAAGGTCGACAAAAATTGCTGTTTTCCAGAAATAGTGGCGATATTGGCCGCATCCTGTCCAAAATAGCAGAGCACACAGAGCAATTGCCCCTGACTGTCCCTGCCCACAATGCGAAAGAAATGGCGCAGACGATCCACATCCTCATGCTCGATCTTGGCAAAGAGCACTCGCAAATGGGCGCGGGCGTCTTCCATATCCTGATTTTGCACAACGTAGCTTCTTGTCCCGTAGGCCCGCACTTCAATTGACGCCTGTGTGAAGACGCAGCCATCGCCATTGGCGGCTTCCGTGCGCTTCCAGTCCCCCTTGGGCAAGGCCAGTGAAAAACCGTAACGGCTATTGTTGTAGGAGAGGGTATCAGAAGGCGCAGCTGCTGCCCAAAGCGGGGAAGAAGCCAAGAGCACAACGCTTAGCGCAAAAAGCACAGGAAAAACACGCCGCATAGCAACACTCCTTTATTCCAGGACACACAACGATCAGACTTTTGTTTTACGCAAAACTAACGCAAGAGCTCATTGGCTTTGTCCAGCAGTGACCGGCTCTGGTGCGGGCTGCTGTCAAGGATTTTAGCAATGTCTTGCAGTCCCAAGATAAACCATTCAAAGGACGCTTGCAGATTTTCTTGACTCAATCCACCCTGCAGGGGGAAAAAGTAGTCAAAGACCAAAAGCTTGTTCTCGGCAAGGTAGAGCTTTCCGCTCTTGGTATCTGTGTTAAAGGCATTGACCTTTTCGACATTCATCTGCTCCACTTCATAGAGAGCCCGCAGCGTCAAAGAACCGCACCGGCTCTGATCCTCATTACAATCACGGAAAAGCCCGGCATACAAAATACCATTGATCTTGCCGTCAAAACGGGGCTCTTGCCCCTCTTCCCTGATCAGATCAGCTGAACCGAACTGCTGGGCAATGCTCACAATCTCGGAAAACGACCCTTCTCCGAGCAGTTCAGCAGCCTGCACCGTTTTTTCCCCACCAAGCCAAGCCAAGAAGATGGCCAAACCAATCCACGCAATCCCACACAGCTTCTTCATCACAAACCCCATTCCTTTCGCTTTCAAAAATTCTCTTCTCCATCCGCCCTGCCGTTCCCATTACGCCAAAATGCGCGCAGAGCTTGCCCTCTGGCGAAAGCCTTGCTTGGCACAACTTAGCCCAGAGAACCGCTCGCCGCAACGGCTGACAAAAACGCAAAAGCAAACCATGCGGCACATTGTACGTCTTCTAGACGAGCGTGTCCCTTCTCTGCTATAGGAACGCCATCGCCTAACGTATTTCTTGCAGAGTCCTGCACAACACAAGCCAGAGACCTGGCCCTTCATAGAGGAAAAATACCACGGAGGCAGCGTTTCCCCCCCGGGCTTTTGCTCAGGGTCTGCACGCTGAAAGACTTGATGAAACAAATCATTCTGACGGGTGACCGACCCACAGGCCGTCTGCATGTGGGCCACTATGTCGGCTCCCTTAAAGAACGCGTTGCCCTGCAAAATTCAGGAAAGTTTGATGAAATCTATATCATGATCGCCGATGCCCAGGCCCTCACAGACAATGCCGAGCATCCTGAGCGTGTCAGACATAATATTCGTCAGGTCGCCCTGGACTATCTGGGCTGCGGCCTTGATCCGGAAAAAGCCGTGATCTTTATTCAGTCCACCATTCCGGAACTGCCTGAACTCACGGCCTATTACATGAATTTAGTGACAGTGGCCCGTGTGCAGCGCAATCCCACAGTCAAGGCCGAAATTCAGCAGAAAAACTTTGAATCCCATGTGCCTGTGGGCTTTTTCTGCTATCCCATCAGTCAGGCCGCCGACATCACAGCCTTCCGGGCTACTGCCGTCCCCGTGGGCGAAGATCAAATGCCGATGCTTGAACAGTGCCGGGAAATTGTCCACAAATTCAACGCGGTCTATGGCGAAACACTGGTCGTGCCCGAAATAGTCCTGGCCTCCAACAAAGCCTGCCTGCGCCTGCCGGGCCTGGATGGCAAGGCCAAAATGAGTAAGTCCCTGGGCAACTGCATCTATCTTTCGGACGATCCCGAAAGCGTGCAGAAAAAAATCATGTCGATGTACACTGATCCCAATCACCTCAAAGCCAGTGACCCCGGCAATCTGGAAGGCAACACGGTCTTTGTCTACCTCGACGCCTTCTGTCAGGATGCGTATTTTGTGGAATTTCTCCCGGAATACGCCAACCTTGATGAGCTCAAGGCCCATTATCAGCGCGGTGGCCTAGGCGATGTGAAGGTCAAAAAATTCCTGAATCAGGTTATTCAGGAAGAACTGGCTCCCATCAGAAAACGCCGCAAGCACTGGGAAGAACACTGGGATGACGTCGTGGAGATTCTCCGCCAGGGCTGTGACAAAGCCCACGCCAAGGCAGCCGAAACACTGGCCGACGTACGCCGGGCCATGCAGATCAACTACTTTGAAAACGACTAGGCGCCATACGAGCCACATTCAGAAATCAAAAATCCTCCCAGACTCTGGGAGGATTTTTGCCTACAACGCACCTCTTCTGCGTAACCTGACACCGATCCATGTGCTCACCTCTTCAAGCCCCAGGCTTTGACATCATCGGCGATATCCACGGCCACCTGGAACTCCTCATACAACTCCTGGCCAAACTTGGCTATCAGCCAAGCGCCGGCTCCTGGCGTCATCCCGAAGGCCGTATCGCGGTCTTTGTGGGCGACCTCATCGACCGTGGGCCAAGCCAGGTGGAAACCGTACGCACGGTACGCCGCATGGTTGAGGCGGGCCACGCGCTCTGTTGCCTGGGCAATCACGAATTCAACGCCATCTGCTGCGCGCTGGGTCTGCGTACGCTCTCAGACAGTGACCCGCATCACACCTTTCTCAAAGAAGCGCCAAAAGGCAGTGCCAGCTACCACGACTGCCTCTACTGGTTTCTGACACTTCCGGTCTGGCTTGACCTGCCAGGGGCAACGGTTGTGCACGCCTGTTACGATCAGGCTTCTATGCAGCAGCTGACCGGAGCCGGTGTCACGCAGTCCCATACCTTGGACAAAGACTTCTATGCCTTTGCCATCCACGGCAAAAACGCGCCCCCAGACACGCCGGAAAATCTGGCCTATCACGCCCTCGACACCCTACTCAAAGGCCGCGAAGTCCAGCTGCCACCGCCCAACACCTTCACCGATAACGACGGACGCAAACGCACGCGCATCCGCATCCGCTGGTGGGATAATCGGGCCAAAACCTACGCAAGCCTGGCTCTGCAGCCCGGGGTGCGAGACCTGCCCAATGTCCCCTTAACCTGCCCTGTTGAAACCTGCCGGCCGAAGCAGCCGGTCATTGTTGGCCACTACTGGCTGCCTCCCAAGTCCAAACCCAAACCTCTGGCCTCAACGGTCGTCTGTGTGGATTACAGCGCAGGCCACGGCGGCCCTCTCGCCTGCTATCGCTACAATCCAGAAAATCCCAAACCCTTGCTTGCCAAAAACTTTGTCACAACCCAAAGCCCGTAGCCGTGATTTTTCCCCTTATTTCTAGCGCAGATCCCGTTTGCCCCTGAAAACGGCGCTGCGTATCTCCGTAACGCGATGCCTTTCAGACTTTGGCCAAGAGTTCTAAAAAGAGTGCCTCTTCAAGATCGGCTGAAGCAGCAGGCTCAAAGATCCCGGCGACCTTTGGCGTGTTCTTTGGGGAAGCCTTGGCCCACGCCCAGCTCTCTGACTGAACCTGCCCGCCCAAACTGTCTCCTCTCCCTTCCGCAAGCAAAGCCTTTCTGCGTTCGATCTCCTCTTTCACCGACCCCTGCGGATAGTATCTGGCAAGACAGGCGAGTGCCCTGGGCAATCCCACGGCATCATAGAGACGGTTGCGCAGACGCATATCCTCGGCTGTGGTGGAAAACGCCCAACGCGCATAGCCCCCCGCACAATTGGTCAGATGCAAAATGCTTTCCCCAAGGGCCGTACGGTAGAGAGCAATACAGTCGGCACCGGCTTCACTTGGCCGGCCAATGGCCCGCAGAGCCTCGTAGGCTGCGTGATTGTAGCCAAAGCGCTGGGCAATTTCCTTGGCCTCCTGGAAATTGCCACTGCCCAAGGCATAAATGGCCGTGGCCATGGCCACCAGCTCCTTAGGGAAGTCCAAAAGGCGCTGACTGTAGAGACCAATGGAGAGATTGCGCTTGCGCGATTCGCGCGTGGCTGTGGTCAGATCGCTGATGATCTGGCGTGACAGGGGATTCTGCATATCCTGACAGGATGCGCGGTGGAATTCGTCGTAGCAGAGGCGCTTGGGATCGGCCAAGAGGCTTTCAAAACGCGGCCTGTGGTAGCTGCGATAGCGCTCGGGCACCTCAAGCAGGTCGTCGAGACTGGTAAAAAAGTGCCCAGCCCCCACAAAGCGCGCCAGCATATACATGATGCCCGATTGTCTCTGCGCCTGTGGCCCACCCCGTGGTGTGACCAGGGAAAGGTCAAGACCAATGACCCTGGCGCTGCCCAGAGAAAAACGCGTGGGATGGGAGAGCACCGGATATTCCTTAAGGGCACTGATCAAGTAGCGCGAGCAGGCCTCAGGGACGCTTTCACCGCCGCTTCCGGCCAAAATCCCCTGATAGTTCTCTGCGACATTGTGCCAGGTGACCGCCTGGGCGAGATCGGCCATGAGCGGCATGGCCTGCCTCTGGGAGCTCTGCGCAAGCACAAGCTCCCCATGGGCAAAGAGCACGTCCACCACCTCCCACCAGGTGGTCTGTCCATCAAGGGCGAAACCCAGTTCACGGAGTTTGCGGCTCACCTCAGGCAGAAGATAGGGATCAAAGCGTCTGGGTTCTGCGCCGTCAGGGGCCAGGCGTTTGTAGAGCTGATCACAGGCTTCGCGCAAGAGCGAGCTTACGCCATCGGCAGGCGCGGTTTTATCCAGGGGCGTGCAGAGCAGACTTAAGAGATTGTTCAAAAATTCCTGATGATTGCGCAGCGGATACGGACAGCCCAGGGGCGTATCAAAGGGATTGATGGCATGGCTGGCCAGGTTTTTGAGCTGGGCAAAGACGGCCAAGTGCCGTTCAGACTTGGGCAGAGCCCAGCGGATCAGATTGACCACACCGGCGCAGGAGGGGCCGATGTCGATCACGGTCAGCCAGGGAAGCCGGTTTTGCCCGGAACGCAACAGAAAAAAGAAATTGAGCGTGTTCAGAAAAAACGATTTGCCGGCGCCCATGCCGGCAAAGACCACCTCGTTCCAGGAGGCCTGCAGGGAGTGAAAAAGCCCCACAGGCATATATTTGCCATCAGGTGTGCGCAGCGGCAGATCGCCACGCTGCCAGGGTGAGGCCGTACGCGTGAACGGCAAAAGCGCGATGGCCTCAGGCAGGGGCGCAAGGGCGCGCGGAGCCGGCTGCGCGGGCATCAGACAGGGCACAGTGGCCGTCAGGGCCAGCAAGGCATCGCCTGTGTCATCGAGCGTTTCACAGCTGCCCCAGGACTGCACCATACTTTGCAAATGGGCGCTGGCCCGCGCCAGATCCTCAAGAGGCCTGGCACTTTGCCATTCCCTAAGCCACGTGCAAAAGCAGGCTTGAAAGCCCACAATGCAGGTTCCGGCCAACATAGCCTCTTCCAGCTCCTGATAGGCGCGGCTGTACATGCGATTATGCTGGCCGGCAAAAGCCAGGACCTGACTGGCGAGCTTTTTCAGGCCACTGCGGGCAAGGCCATTGCCTGTGAGCAGAAAACTGGCCCGCCAGGGCATCTCGCCTTTCAGACTCTGAAAAAGCCGATTGAAGGGCAAAATGGTCTGAGGCGGCAGAGACAGGACAAAGGGCGCATAGATGCGGCCACAGGCGCGCACATAGCGCCGGCCAAGCAACTTCACGTCGCCTGGCCAAATCTGACGCGCCAGGGTTGGCAGCAAAAGCCTGGAGAGGTCGTGGGGATTTTTCCAGGCCTCGGCCTCTTCCAGCCAGGCGTGATCTCCTTTCAGCCTTGGCCGCCAGCCAGGCGGCGTCAGGTCCGGACAGAGCAGCCTGCGCACCTGGGCTACGGCCTGGGCTGAAGGAAGCCAGTGCACAAGCATCTGTTTCTGGGCAAAGCAATCCACCAGCTTCTTGACCTGGGAAATGTGGCTGTCTCTGAGGGCTGCGATCACACAGTCTTTCCCCTGGCGGTCAGCTTGGGCCGGGATCCTCTGCCTGCCGAGTTTTTTGCGCTCCATTTTCCACTGCGCCTTGGAGAGGGCCCAGGGCCTGGTCCAAAAAGCCAGATAGACCTCTTCCTCGGCCGTATACCTTGCGATTTTGGCCTCCCAGTCATCCAAAACCGCGTTGAGATCCAGGTGCAGACGCTGCGCTGAACGCACAAGGGACTGAAACTCACGGTGCACCTGTTTATTGGCAGAGCACGGATCATACTGGAAGACCACCTGCAGACTGTGACAGGATTTGCCAAGCGGCACAGCGAGAATCGTCTGCAGATGCGCCACAAGCTCCGCAAATTCCGCTTCGCCAATCAGCCTGAGACTGCCTTCCAGGCGCAAAAGGCTAACCAGGGAGGCGTCGTCCAAGACCAGAACGCCGTCGAGATCATCGCTGTAGAGCCTGGTATGGGCCTGTGCCGTATAGCCCAGGGTCGACATCAGACCAAAGGCAGCACTATTCAGCCAGGAAAAAAACTGTTCCATAGGCATCGTCCCCACAAGGCTTAGGCGTCTGCCAATGACGCCTTGGCAAGCATTCAGCTTCGCGCAGCCGGCCAAGAAGCCAGAGGCGACTTTTCCACCACAATCATCTGGCAGATAGCAATGCCCTTGACATATTCGGCCGTGGAAACGCGCTGAATGCGCATACTGATGAGAAAGGACTGCCGGGAGAGCACCCTGTCCGAGGTTTCAAAGGCCAGGGCAAAGGGCACCTCGACCTCCCAGGTCATGCGGTTTTCCAGCATTCCCTTGGCCACAATCACCGGCATGCCGGCGATGATGCCGTGCATCAGTGCCCGGTACTGGGAAAGAATGCGCAGATGCCCCTCATCCTGCAGGGAGCGACGAAAACCGAGATAGGCCTTCTTGGTGAAGGCGCTGCGGCTGGCTGCCAGCTGTTCACGCCAGTGCAGAAAATCGAGATTAAAGATGGCGATGGCTGTCTGGGCCGCCCACGAGGTCAGCGCGGCATCGCTGTAGAGCGGTTCACTCAAGGGATACATGGGCATGATCTGCATCTCCTGGTTGACGCCGAAATAGACAGGATGCTCCTCCCTGAGGGCCAAAACCAAAAGGCCTGAGAGACTCAAAACAAAGGCGAAGAGCAAAAGCAGACACAGATGCAAAAGCTTTCGGCTCATCCCCGCATAGTGGCCGATGCCGTAGACCACGCCCTCAAGCCCGCACACTTCCTGATCTCTCGCAGCCTTCACGCCCCCTCCTCCTGCAAGGGCCGCTTCTCAAGCCCACGCGCCTGCGAAGAGGCCAAAAGCTTTTCCACAATCAGCCTGTCCGCTGTCAGAAGGCTTGGCAAAAGGCCCTGGGCAGACCATTGTGCATGCAGGGCAAAGGCTGAAGCTGCCTTGTGGCAAGGAGCGCTATTGTCTGAGAACGCGAGTATGGGCGGAATGCAGCCAGAGGTCGTTGCCATGGCGTAGAGCTCGCTTGCCTGATGCTCGCCTGCGTCAAGACGAAGACGGCCGTTGGCAAAGCCTGTCACAGTAAGTCCCAAGGACTGAAGCTGTGCGGCCGTCTCACACAAGAGCAGGCTGTCCTTGGCCCTGAGAAATGGCGTTACGGGGTTGACGGCCACAAGCTGCCTGAGAAAACGCTTTTGCCTGCGGCTGGTCTGAGCCAGTGCGTTCCAGACGTTCTCAAAAAACAGGCCGCAGCTTACGGAAAGGACGCTGGCCTCGGGAAAAAAGCTGGCAAGCTCTTGCGGCAAAAAAAGCCTGCGTGACGAGGCAGGCAAAAGGGCCGCGTGCACCAGAAGATCCGCCCGCTCAGCCAAAAAACGCAGCTCAGGCCAGCTCACCCAGAGACAGCGGCCCTTGCCAAGTCGAGTGCCGCGTGATTGGCCAAAACGGAAGAGACTGGCCCAGGGCTCATCCAGGTGCAGACAGGTGATCTGAAAAAATCCAGGACGCGCCTGCAGGTCCTTGGCAAATGACAGAACAGCTTCTCGCCCGGCCGGCTCTTTGGGTAAGGCAGCTTCCGGCAAGGGCGCAAAACGGCCATAGGGAAAGCGCTGATCGAGCAGCGCAAGACAATGCCTGCGTGGTTCAAGACAAAAGAGCAAAGGCCTGTTTGCCAAAGCGTCCTGACTTGTCCGGCAGCTGATATTGGTGATCGTGGCTTCCTCAATGATGGCACAAAGATCCGGCGTAACCAGCATCTCGCTTGTTCCAAGACAGTCCTTGAGACCGTGTCGCAGGCTTAGGGCCGGCAAAAAATGGCTCTGCCCAAAGTAGGCCCGAGACAGTGCCAATATCCTCGAAAGCAGTTTTGCGCCGCATTCTGCCAGGATTCTGCTGTCGCTGATCCCATGCCGCCTGGCAAAGGCTGAAAGATCCTCGCGTAAATAGCCTTGGCAAGCGAAGCCTTCTGGCCACCGACTGAACGCTTCCACACCCTGCTCATAGGCCAGATTGGTCAGCCAGAGGGCAGAATCCGGAAGCGCCTGTCCTGGCAAAAGACGCCTGGCGACCTCTTCATTTCTGGCATACCAACCGCTCTCAGGCCGCGTCGGATCATCATAGACCACACAGCCAACCGTCTCCTCAAATGCTCTTTCCATGGCGCCTCCTGGCTCTTCTTAATAAATTTGATACATCAAGTCAATAAGAAAGAGCCTAAGCCAAGAGCCTACTCGGCAGATGCGTGGGAAAAGCCTTGCCTTTTTGCTTTTTCTGCTTACTATGTCTCGGCGTATGGGGCAGGCGCTCGTGCTTGCTGCGTGCAGCAACAAAGAGGCCAAGCCTTGCCTTCATGCCTTGAAACTCGGCGAGAACGGACTTTCGTCTGCAAGCTTTGGCTGAGTTTGCAAAACAAAGGGAGCGCCACGATCTCACGCAGAAGCGAGCTTTTTTTTGAACGCAAGCAGATCCCAAGGGGATCTTTTTTTGTGGCTTGCCCAAAAAAACCTGGCGCTCTTTTCCCAAAGGATTTTCCATGCCTGCATCTGCCAAGACCAATACTGCAAAGACCACGAAAAACGCAGAGAATGCCGTCAAACGGCCGACGAAAAGCCCGCTCAGGGCCATTCGCCGCAAATGTCTGGAGTGCAGTGGTGACAGCGCTCTTGAAGTCAAAGAATGCGTCATGGACCACTGCGCACTCTGGCCTTTTCGCTTTGGACGCAATCCCTACGATGCCAAGTCACTGTTCCAAGAACCTGAAGAGGAAGCCTTGCCCGAGCTTTTGGCAGAACACAGGCAGGACAGTGCGGCACAGGCTCTGGCAGGCCAAGGCCACGAAGCGCTCGCTCAATCAGTCAAGGCCGATCCCTGCCCCTTAGCAACAGAAACAGAATCCCAGATTACCAGAGAGATCTCGGATTCTTCCCCTGCCAAGCCCTGTCAGCCGCAAAGCGCGGCCAGCGCTGCCAGTCCAAGCCCTGCTTCTGCCGCAGAGCCTTCTTTTCCCCCGAACGCCACACTGCAAGCAGAGACCCCACTTGCTGCAGAGCCTCCCAAAAGCGCTGAGACCAAGCCCTCCACAACGCCCCCTGCTCCCTGGCCAAAGACCGAGCAAAAAAAGCCTTCCACCAAGAAAATACGGAAGCCCGCAACCTCTCTTCTCGATTTTTGCTAAGCGCGATCACGCCGGGCCTATTTGCCCGGAAAGGCAGAAGGCAGGCGCTTTTCCAGAAAATGAAGAATACGCTCCCTGCCTTCGCGGTAGCCCTTGGGAAACACCCCATAGCTATGGGCTGAGATTTTGCGGCCATCGGCAAACTCCACGCTGAGCCCAAAACCCGGCGCATCAAGCACGTCGCGGGCAACCTCATGGAAGCCGTCCCAGCGGCCAAGAGAGCGCAGGATGAGACTGAGCTCCTCTTCCTCAGCGCTACTTAAGGGCACATCCCCTTCCAGCTTGCCGCCCAGGCTGCGCATGATATGCGCCCTTGGGCCTTGGGCGTCCAGACGCCGATAGCATCGATATTGCGGTTGCATGCTCATACCGTTTTCACCGAAGTGCAACTGCTTGATTGCCCATGGCGGAAGCCCTTGGGCCTGCTGCCAACGCTTGGCAAGAGCGCCCAAGGTAGATCGCAGGTCATCGCAGAAGGCGGCAAAACCCTTGGGCATGCGGTCTTGATCAGCAAAGACGACTACAGGCTGTCGCGTGCTGTAGGAGACTTCAAGGCAAAGAGGCATCTTGCCCGGCTCATACAGGCCGAAGCCAAAGCCGTGCCAGGCTTGGGCCCCATGCTTCTCCAAAAGCAAGGCCAATTCCTCCAGAAGCGCAGGATCCGCATAGAATTCCACGGTGCTCCGCCCATTGCCGATGACGCAGACGTGCACAAGCCCTTCATCGACTGCCACAGACCAATAGCCGTTTTCAAAGCGTTCACTCAAGGAGAGATGCTCCAGACGCTTGGGGCAAGTCACGTAGAGTTCGGCCAATTTTTCCTTCAGATACGCACACAATCGCGCCTCAGCCTCAAGACGCGGCGTATCCCGCCCCTTGTCGGCTCCGTAAACGCGCTTCTGCCGGTATTCCGGCTGCCTGACGGCAAGACAGAGATTCCACTCGCACTGATCCTTCCGGCGCTCGCCCCGATTCTCGTCACCGCTTGCGCCCGGCCAGGCAGCCGCGTCCATGGAACGCAAAAGCGCCACAAGCTCATCAACGGTCTTGGCGTCCACAGGACCGGTATAGGAGAGCGTGGGCATTGCCCCACTCAGACTGACATTCAGTTTGCCCCCGCTCAGCTCAAGATGAAGGCTGCGCGCAATGGGAGGGGTCAGCTTCTCCCCCCACTCTGAATGATAGGCGGCGTAGCTGACAGGCCCTTCCAGACCTGCGCTTTCGGCTTTGGCCTGACCGCAGACCAGGAGGGGCAAAACAGCGGCCAGAATGAGACCAGAGTAGAGCATGCGAAATCTCCTTTGGACAGAAAAGCAGGCTTTGCCCGTACGTGACAGGGACCTGCCTGGCTGCGTAGCTGCCAAGGTTTTTTTCAAAAACTCGCCATAAAAAAAGCAGTACCCTGGTCTTTGGCTGCCGAGGTACTGCTGAAATGGGCAAGTCCTGCCAAGACTCAGGAATGCAGCTGATCGCGATCCATTTGCATGACCCATTGGGACATGGGGGAAACCCCTGCCGCCTGTTTGGTAGCAAGCCAGTTGATCTCCGATTTGCCACGCTCAAGCAGGGCCCAGTTGGTAAATTCCATACCCAGGACCAAGGTGGGAACCGGGCTTTCCTGGGTTCTGACATTGCAGATTTTGCAGGCACTCCAATAGATGATCAGGGGACGATCGAGGGATTGACAATAGACCAGCAAGGCCAGGATCTTGGCGTCTTTTTGGAATTCCTGCTGGCTTCCGTCCAGCGCACTGATGGCAATCTGCACGGCCATGCCCGAGGCCGAAACATCCGAGACATGAATGATTTCTTTGTCTAAACCGAAACGATAGTGCAAGAGCGGCTGACCAACCTCATTGGTCTTTTGCGGCAAAGACTGATCGTCTTTGAAAGGCCAGAGCGCCACAACGCGCACCCTGTCCTTGGGCGGCTCAATACGGTGGAAAAGACGTCGCTCGCCTGAGCCGATTTCTTCGGGAAAATGCAGAACGAGCACGGTCTGCCGTTCGGTGTTGCGCACTTCCTTGATCACGGAATGGAATTTGCGGATGGTCACGCCTTCTTTGGAAAAGATGCGGTAAAAGACATCCACTTCTTCATGGCAAAGGTCGGACGGTAGAAGATTCAAGGCCTCAAACTCCAGCGTATCCGCACCAATTTTTCCCAAAAGACAGGAAATCGTGTGATAACGGATCTCTGGGTTTTGCAGATTGACCTCGAAGATATTGTTCTGGAGCTGCGCATCTTCCAGCATCTTGAGCAGGGCGCTCTGATGCTTCTGCCGGTTTTTCTTTTTTTGCTTGAACCTCACAAAAGCCGTCAGCAGAGCCACAACAACGACCAAAACCACCACAAGCACAATGATCATCTGTATTTCCGTCATTATGGTTTTCGGCAGCTTGCGGCCTGCAGGCCAAGCCGCCGCCTCCATCGCAGTATTTCAAAGTGTTCGAAAGAGTCCTGTGAAACAAAAGACGCCTTGTCTCAAAACCAAGGCCTAGGCCAGCGGCACTTTCGGCCAATGCCGCTTGGCAAAACGTACGGCTTCTCCCACAAGCAGGGCACTCACAAAACAGCCCAGTCCCGCCGCCATGGCCTTCTCAAGCGGATCCTGGATGGTCAGCCAATCAAGCAAAATCAAGAGCACAGGCCAGTGATACAGGTAGATATCAAAACTGCGGCTATCAAGATAGCGCACAATGGCGTTGCCGCTAAAGGCCGGATAATCACGGACAAGCTTGCGGGCCAAGAGCACGAAGATGGCAATCAGGCCAAACTGCTTGACCAGTTCAAGCAATTGCAAAAGGAAAAGACCAGCCAAAGGGATGCCTTGGGTATCATCGCCGGCCAAAAAACCACACATGGCATCAAGAACGTAAATGACAAAAACGCCAGCCAATAGCCAGGGTAACAGTCTGCGCCCCTGAAGACGGCTGCTCAGCGCAAGCTTCTCTCTATTTAACAGGTAGCCGGCAAAGAAATGCACAGCGTAGAGCGCCGAACGGTCAAGATGAAACTGTGTGGGGAAAAGCTGGGCTGCCTGATGCACGGCAACCAGGCCTAGGAAAATACCAAGACAGACCTTGCGGGTGGCCGCGATGTTCGCATAGCGCAAGACCTCACGCCCCACATAGGCCAGAATATAGGTCGTAAAAAGCGCCATGAGGAACCAGAGGGCATCGGCATTGACGCCAAAGGGGTATTCAAGGAAAAGGATGTACAGCGGATTGCGGCCCGCGTAGCGCACATCGCCGGAAAGGCAAAAGAGCGGCAGAAACCAGAGCGCAAGCACGGCTCCATACGGCAAAAGCAGACGACGGATTTTTTTGGCTGTCAGCTCACCGATGGAGCGGTATTTTTGCAAATCATAGAGGCAGAAGGAGAAGACAAAGCCAGAGGCGAAAAACAGCAGGGGCACCTGAAAATCATTGGTCAGGATCTTGAATGGCGGCCAGCCATAGCGAATGCTGTGATTGACGACAATGCAGAGAATGGCAAAGAGTTTGAGCAGCGAATAGTGACGGGTATCGTAAAGCGGCGTTTTTTCGGGCATAAGCGTTCCGTCCTTGGCTGAAAGAGCTAAGCCGCAAGCTCAGGTTTGTGGCTTAGCAGAGGTCTGAGCGCAAGTTTAGCACAACGACAAAAAAACGTGAACCGGCAGTCTCCCGCATCTATCTGGCCTCTAAAGCATGCTAAGCAGGGAACGGCAGCGTGCCAAGGCGATCTGCCAGGGAGAGACTGGCTCAGAGATTGGCATAGGCGGCTGCTTGCACAGCCTTCAGCGCACTGATTTCAGCCTTCAGCTCTCGAATTTTGGCCTGCGAGGCCTGTGACTTACGGTCATGCGAGCACTCAAGCTCGTTGAGCTTAGATCTGAGGCTTTTGCGTAGGTTCTGACAACCGGCTATCAGCTCGGCCTGTTCCTTCTTGGCCTGCATGAACGTGATAATCCGTTCATTGTTACAAGCACAGGCAACAGCCGTTTCAAACCGTGTCTTGGCCGCGTCCAGCAAAGGCTTGCGCTGCGTCTCAAACGCCTCAAGGAGATCCTTGCCCCTGGATTTATCAGCCAACGCCTGGGCTTTTTGCTTTGCGATAGCGTTCTTGCGGGCGTTGGCGAAATCCACAGCTCCGTTTTGCAGATCCCCATGCAGCCGCTCCAGGGCATCTACCACGGCCTCAAGCTTTGTAGTCGTGCGTTGCAGAAGGCGCTTGGACTTTTTTTGGACCGTTACTTCTTCCAACATCAAGTCTCTGACAGCCTTCATGGCATCGTTACCCTCTTTGAGCAGGGCTCGGGCCGTCGCGTCCTCCTCAACCGCCTGACTGGCCTCTGCGAGCTTCTGCCTGGCTTTGGCAAAGGCAAGCCTGTACTCCTCGCTCGTGGCAAGCCCGCAAGGTTTTAACGTAAGGTCTTCGCAGCATTGCTGAAAACCAGGGTCTTGTGCCAACAAAGGAAAGAATGCCTGCGCATCAGGGTTAAGGCGTTGCTCCTGCCCACGCATTTCTGCCTTCGGCGTGTTCTCAGTCATCGATCTCTCCTCAAAGACGGATAGCTATGGGCTTTGCAACTGGCCAGAAAAAAACGGCTCACGAACACAAGCCCTGCTCAAGAAGCCTGACGCAGCAGACAGACAAAATCTTGCCATTCCCAGATTTTCCCGGTAGGTACTCTTTACCTGCGTGCTTTGCGACAGGCTCCTAACATCAACATGCCCTCTTGGAATCCTCATTATGCCGAAAAATCAAGACCCTCAGAGCAAAACAGCGTCTAAGCCTCCAAAAGCCAGGATCTTCGAGCTCAGGCCAGCTCTGCCCAGAACCAGGTTTTCAGCCCTGCTCACAGCCTGCTGTGAAAAAATGCTCAGGCCGGAAGCGCTACTCAGGCTGGAAAAAGAGGTTGAACCACTTCCCGCCGACTTCTGCCTGATCACGCGTGAAGAGCAAAATGCCATCTACAATGAAGCCATCAGCATTCGCTATCCGAAAATCCTTGAGCTCTACATCAAACTCAATGGCATGCACAGCGCAGAGCTCATCCCCAAGCTCTGTACGGAGATGGTTTTGCCGATCAAAATGCTGGAAGCGCCAAACACGGCTTTCAAATCCTTTGCCAGCCTCCACAGAGCGGGCCTTTCACTGTCCTGGTGGCTCTTTGGCCTGGATAGTCCTCTGCGCACAAGCTTGCGTGTGGAAACAGTGCCCTGGGAAATGTCCCTGGCCGACCACATCCGGACCATGCGTTTCAAGCAGGGCTGGAACGAGCTGGAATCACGCTGGATGATCACCCAGACCCATGGCACTTCGCAAAAGAAGCTGGAGCATAAAATCCTCTGCCGCTTGATGAGCGGTCTGCCGCAGATCAAGCTCTTTCCCCTGATGCCTTCAGTGGTTGGGGTTTTTGAGCGCTTGGAAAACGCCGTGCTGAATTTTGTGCCACCGGCTGACTGCGAGCCCTGGATCAAAGAATGCTACCAGATGTTCAAGCAATCCCCCTGGCGCTGCTGTGTGCTCATGCTGGTCAGGCAGGGCAGCATTTCCCACTGGCAGGTGGTCAAACAACGCCCCAGGCGCAAATCCGAACGCCTGGCCTATGTGCTCAATTTGATTTTTGATCTCTATGGTGAAAACGAAGGCCTTGTCTATTATCTGCGTGTGCTCAATGAAGAGGCCCGCGCTCAAGGCTTTGCCAATCTTTCCGAAGTTGTGCGAGACGCCGTATGGAACCGGGACGCAATCCACCCAGAAAAGGACTGACACGCTTCCGCAGCCTGCAGATCATCACAAGCCCCGAGGCGCCCCAGGAGGTCCGCTCCATCGACCTGATGGCTCCCCGTGGCGTCCCAGGCAGACTGAGCGGTTTTTTCGGCAGTGAAGCACCGTTCATAGCCTACATCCACAAAACACTGCTTGGCCCTGATCAATCCCTGCGCTTCTTCACCCTCTATGCCGACGGCGGCGATTTGCAGCCCCATCCCAAAAACTCGGAGGAGCTGGCGCAAAAAAAGATGGTGGCTCTTGATACCTATACCAGCCAGTTTGTGCGCGCCCTTGTGCAGAAAATCCTGGACATCCCCCTTGAGCGCGACAGCTTTATCCGCCTGTTGACAAAAAAGCCAGAACTGCTCAACCGCCTCTGGGAACACGAACTCTTTGCCAACGTCAAGGCCTTTCAATGGCGCTGTGACGTTACGCTGCCCAATGGCGCCTGCTTTCCGGGCATGCGCCTGATCACGCTCAAAGACCCTTCCTCAATCCTCTATGTTCAGTGCGTGGATCCCTGCGTCCGCCGCGAAGACATCCGCTTTGTCCCGTATCCCGCGGCCCAGGGCTAAGCCTTGGACATGGCTGCGCCCGACGTATCCAGATCAATGGCATCGGTAAAGAGGCTGAGCAAAGAATTTTCATCAGCCACCTGCAGGCGCGCCAGGGAAAGCACGGCGGGATTGCTCCCCTTTTCCTTGGTGCTGCGCACAAAGGTCACGCCGCTCTCGGAGGCGGGAATCAAATTGAGCACATAGATATTGTCGAAACGATCGTAGATGGAGTCGCCGCCAAGGCCGGTGAGGCAGATCAGCTGCAGATTATTCTTCTTGGCCATCTCCATCAGGGGCTTGAGGAGATGTGTGGCATTGGTCTTGCCAAAGGGATTGTCCATAATCAAGGTCTTGCCCTCGCTCAGGGCCGCGCGGAAGCTATCGCCGTCATCGTGGCGCATATAGCTGAGAAGGGAGCTTAGGACGATAAAGGAGGACAAAAAGCCCTCGCCGCCGGAATTGGTGGTCACGCTTTTCCAGGGAATGACCAATTCGCGCTGCGACTCGACCTTGATCAGTTCAATGCCAATGTTTGCGATGCCCACGATCTTGTCATAGAGCTCTCTGGTGGTCAGACGGCTGGCCACCAGATCGTGCACGGCCTGTCCGTCATGCAGCGCCTCCAGGCAGAGCGTACGCACCCCGTCCATCAGATCCCCGATCTTGTGCCGATAGATGTCCTTGTTCTCCTCCCAGCTGGGAACCTTGATCTGCAGTGTCTTGCGCGCTTTGTCGCGGATTTTGATGGAGGAATTATTGTCTATGAGATTCATCTGGATATTCACGCGTTCCAGATAGTCGAAAAAGATATTGGCCAGGACTTCTTTTTCCTCGTCGATCTTGGAAATATCCTTGTCCAGCTTGCCGGCCATGCTGGCCAGGATCGTCAGCTTCAGGGGCAGCTCATGCAGGAGATTGCGGGTCGAATTGATCAGGGCCAGCAGATCGGGCAGGATTTTGCGAATGGGATCATAGACCGGCTGATTGCAGGTTGTGGTCACAAGCTGGGTTAAGGCGGCCCTTTCCTGATGGGAAGTGGCCAGTGCCAGACTGTAGGCCTCTTTCTTGCTCTTGATGAAGAGCGTAATTTTGTCAATGGCAAGGCTTTCCAGGGCAAAATAGTCCGGCAGAGGCGGAAGCTCACCCAGCTCGCCTTCCCTTTGGCCAAACTCCGCCTCATTGTTGGCCACAATGGCGCGCAGGCCTTCTTCGTCTTTCTGCGTCGCCGCCAATTCCGCCTGCACCTGCGCTTTGCTCTTGGCAAGCTCTGCCAGCTGATAGGCGAAATCGCGCTCCAGAAAGCCTTCCGTGGCAAGGCGCTCGCGATCCATGGCTTCCGTTTTGTCACAGGTCTGCTGGATGGCATGGAGCAGATGCTCGACCCGGGCCTTGGCTTCTGAGGCTTTGGCGGTCAGCTCCATCAAGGCGGCATTGCACTCCTTGCTTTTCTGCTCAAGACGGGCCTGCTCGCTTTTGCAGAGCTCCAGCTCACTGTCGGTGATCTGGCTTGCCGCGATCTCCTCGTCGCTGATCTTTGAACCCGCCTGCATGGTTTTCAGCTCAGCAGTCCAGGACTCCAAAGAACTCCTGTGTCGTTTCAGTTCCTCTTCAAGGGCTGGGATATTGATGTTGGACTCATCCCCCATGGTTTTGACAAGAGCCTGATACTGCCCTGTGGCCGCCACGGCATCAAAGTCCTCCTCAAGACCCGGCAAGTCCTCATAGGACGCGTAGGTCACCGAAAGCTCATTGTGCAGACGTTGCTGCGTAGCCCAGGCAGCCTTTTTGTTCTCACGGGCCAGCTGGAGATTCTGCTCAAGTTTGCCACGCTCTTCGCGCAACTGGGCCTGCTGCTTCTGGCAGTTCGCAAAGTCGCGGTTTAAGGTCTCCGCTTCTTTTTTCTGCTCGCGATAGCTCACATAGCTTTTGGAGAGTTCGGCAAATTCGCTGATCTGCTGGCCCAGGGCACTTCTGGCCATCAAGAGTTTCTTGACCTCTTCCTGCAACGCGGCCTCATCAGAGCGCATTTTCTGCAGGGCCTGCCGGTCGGCCGCAAGCTCACGCTTCAGGCGTTCAAGCCGTTCATTGTCGTGCGCAAGCGTCTTCTGGCAGCTTTGGTAGAGCTCCCGGCTGACCCTGTGACCGCAAAGACGTGTCAGACGTTCACGGTAACCGGCCAGTTCCTTGCGCCGTTCACTCAAGAGCCCCTCAAGCCGCTGCGCCTCGCCGGCTATCTCGTCCAGTTTGGCCTGGCATTTCTGCTCATCGAACAGTTCCCAATCCACGTGGGTGTAAAAGCGAAGGCCCGATGCTTCAGGCTCTGCGCTTTGGGCCTCAGCCTGAAGGCAATCGCGGCTGATCAGGGGAATGGGCGTAAAGCTTTCCACCTTCTCGCTCGTATCCTCGATCCGCGCAAGTTCATTGGGCTCAAGCAACAAGGCATAGGGCAGAAAACGGTTGTGTTTGAGCAGGTCCAGTTTCTGCTCCAGCGGCGCAGGATGCCTGCGCAACCACTCCATGCCGTAAACAACGGGAATTTCCAGCCTGCGGAAAAAGTCCTGGAGGCTGTCGGAAAGCGTCAAAAAGCCCTTGGTATAGCGTTCGCGCCGCACATCGAGCTCGCGCAGCTCCTTTTCCAGTCTTGCGATTTCACTTTCGTGCTCGGTGATGCGCAGCTCCGAACGGCTCACAAGCTTGTCCGTATCAAAGACGGCGTCTTCGGCCAGGTCCAGGTATTGGAGAATCGTCCGGCGCTCGTCCAGTTCCCGCTCAAGCTCGCCAAGTTCTCGCGCGTGCATGCTCTGATCGATTTCAACCTGCTTGATCCGATCCTGGCCGTCTTCGATTTTGCGTTCCAAAAGCGCGGCTTCCTTGCGCAGATTTTGGCTCTGCCCTTCCTTAAGGCCGCGCGCCGTTTCCAGCTCGTGATCCTGGCTGGCAAGCGCATCGGCATGGGCAGAAAAGACCTCCAGGGGAAAATGGTATTTGCCCTGAAAGAGCGTGATTTCAAATGTCACGCCATAGCCGGCAAAATAGGCGTCTTCCTTCTGCTCATAGGCTGTACACAAGCTTGAAAGTTCACCCAGACGCATCTTGATGGCCATCAGCTGGGACTCCACAGCCTGGCGCTTTGCGGCATTGGCCTCAAGGGCAAGACCGGTCTCGGTCTCGGTCTTGGCTGCGGCACTGATCAGCTCCTTGGCCTGCGCCTCCTGCTCCAGACAATGGCGTTTGAGTTGTGCCCCAAGCCGTACGAGCTCCTGGCTGAAGTTCTTGGCCTGCGAGCGGGCCATTTCCAGCTGCTTTTCCAGCTTGCTGCTTTCGGCGCGCTCATTATCCAGGGCATTTTTCAAAAACTGGCAATGGCGGATGCGCTGGCTTTTGACAAGGCCCTCGATCTCCACACTCAGCTCTGCCAGCTGACTTTTCTGGGCCGCAAGCTTGTCGGAAAGCTCCTCAAAGATGGCCTGCTTGGCATAATAGTCCACAGACAGCTGCGCATAGGTCACATCGGCCATCTG
Source organism: Desulfovibrio sp. (assembly GCA_024699605.1). GTDB lineage: Bacteria > Desulfobacterota > Desulfovibrionia > Desulfovibrionales > Desulfovibrionaceae > Desulfovibrio. The sequence goes on from JAILPJ010000108.1 coordinate 38,572, forward strand.
CCGGCAGATCTCCTCCAGACGCTGGCTTACGGCCTCGCGCCTCTGGGCAAGCTTGCCAAAGAGCTCTTCAATGGCCAAAAGCCCCTGCCGTACACTCTGCAAGGCCTCTTCACTCTGATCTTCAGCCTTTTTCAAGACCTCGGCCATTTCCAGGATCGCTGTGGCATCCTGCTGAAACTGGACGATGGCCTCCTTCTGCGCAATGCTCGCCTCCATTTCATGGTAGTGGCGCACATAGTGCTCAAATTGCTTCTGCATGGTCGAAATCAGACTGTTTTCGCGATTGAGCTTGGTCTCAATCTGCGGCAGCAGCCATTTTTCAATCAGGCGGCGTTCGTCCTTGCATTCGGAAAAAATCTTGGAGAGCCCGCCCTCCTCCTTGTTCACCGTGCGGATAATGGTCTGCCATTCCTTGCAGTTGATGCCGTATTCTTTCAGCTTGGCAAAATAGCTGCTGGCCTGATGATTGCCGTTCATATCGTAGAGGAAAAACTTGAGGCTCTTGTCCTTCTTGAAGGACTCAAAGAGCGCGCGGCACTCGGCAAAGCTCTTCAGTTGCGTCCGCTTGCCGTCTTTTTCCACCACCGGCAGATGATAGATATCGTGGGCGCACTGACTTTTGTACTCACTGATGAAAGTGAAGATTTCCAGTTCATCTTCATTGTTCTCATCCACATGCTGGTTTCTGCGCACCATCATACCGGTCAAAAGATAGCCCGAGCCGCCGTCGAGCAGCCATTCCACGAGAATGAAGGAAGGCTGGGAGGTGAGAAAATAGCCTGAAAACTTGCGGTCAGCGAGGTCGCGGTAATTTTTCTGCACAAAGGGCGCCATCAGCATTTGAATCATCACGCTCTTGCCGCCGCCGTTTTCCAGGGAAATCAGCGTGCTGTCGCCCTTGAAATAGAGGCATTCGTCGTTGATGCGGATGGCGTCGTTGTTGTAGTTGACATTGATAAAACGAATGGCATTGATCTTGCTCATTGACCGCCCTCCTCTGCCGCGTAGCTCATCGCGCCCGCTCCCTCCTGCTGCGTGCCCACTGCCGCCAGATCCTGCTCCCAATCATCTTCCGGCTCTGAGACCTCTTCTGTCGCAAGGGGTTCTGTCTCATCCCCGCTCGCCTTCTCAAGCGTATCCATCAGCCTGAGCACACGGCTGTAATTGTTGCGGTCAAGGAGATTCCAGTCCATGAAATGATCAAATTTCCGGGCGGTTTTGATCATTTCATCTTTTTCGATGTAGATGACCAGCCCCTGTTCCTGCAGAAAACGGATGATGGCGTATAAAAAACCTTCCTTGGTGGTTTTGCGGCGCGAAAGTTTTTCATCGGAACGCAGGCTCTCGTAGGATTGACTCATGGCCGTAAAGAGCAGGCCACTGGCATTTTGCTCCGCTTCGTCGTAGCGGTTCATGCCGCGCTTGAGATATTCGGCAATACTGTTCTGCCAATCGCCAAAACGCAAATAGTCACGGATTTTGCTGCTATTGCCGTAGCCGTCGTAAAACTTGAGGATCAGAACCATGATGGCAAAAAGCGCCAGGTAGTAGTCGGCTTCCAGGGTATTGCTGCGGCAAAGCTGCTGCTTGAGCTCGGATTTGGAGAAGCCAAGAAAATAATTGTCCTCAGCCGGGAAGAGATAAATGACATCGTCGTAGCGGGCAATGTCCACACTCAGATACTCGGCCTGATGCTGCAAAAGCACCTGCACGGCTTCGGAATCGAGAAAGCTGCGGTAGAGTTCCGGCTCGCGGCTCTGCTCAAGCTCATGATGTTCCAAAAGATAGGCGAAAATTGCCTGACTCTGCTCGATTTCTTCAAGACTGTAGGCCATCAGAGTCCCCTCTTCACCGAAAAGCAAATATCCGTGCAGGCCAGTTGCCTGGGCCGACCGGTCTCATCCATCAGGCCGTGAAAGAGCACATCAGGCACCTGGGAGATCTTGCGCACGACAAGCTCTTCGAGATTGTGCCAGCCAGCCTCATGGTCGACAATGGACAAAAGCAAATCCCCGATTTTCAGCCCTTCCAGCGCCGCTGGCTGGGAAGCCTCCGTGTTTCTGACCTGGACAATCTGCGCGTGCTCCTCACGCAGACGCTCCACGGAAAAAACCGCCGCACGAATCAGATCCACCATGATTTCCTTGAAAATGCTGATATCGGGAAGCAAACGCGCCTGATAGGCCGCATCCTCTTGGCAGCGGGCACAGAGCGCGGCAAGGGTGGTCTGGCCCGTGCGCCCGCTTTCTTCCAAAATGGCCAGAAGGCAGCTGCGATAGCGGGCATTTTTTTCTTCCGCCTTGAGCCGCTGCTCGCGGCGCCAGCTCTCTTCATCAAAATCCAGCTCTTCCACGCTGGCCTGCTGACTGCGCTCTTCACGCTTGCGCTGTGGTGTGAAGACTTTGTTGAGATTAAAAATCTTTCGCGGATCCCGGGTAAAGAGGGGGTACAAAAAAGCGACGGATTGTCCCAGAAGCGAAGCGTCATCGAGAATCTTCTCAAAGATGTCCTGAGAAAAGGAAAAGCGCTCCACACGCGTCATGCGCAAAAAATTCTCCATTTCGCGCGCGCAGATATCGCGGTAGGTATTGTAGCTCTCCATGATGCCCATATGGCAGTCGATGGTCCGGTCGAGGTAGCAGCTGATCTCCCTGAGTTTTTCCAGCTTTCCGGCATCTTCTTCACTGATATGCTCGAGGTCAATGTGTTCGCTTTCAATGACTTTGACGCGGTCATTGACCAGGTTTTTGTACTTTTCAAGCTTTGCGCGAGTATCCTTGATCGTTCCAAAGGTCTCATCGAGACGACGGCTGTACTCTTCCACGGAAAAATTCAGGATATTCTGACGAATCCGGGAAATGGCCTCATCGTTTTTGAGTTTCTCAATGCGCATCAGCTCAAAGATATTTTTGATATCATCCAGGGCCTTGTCGAAATTGCGCTTTTTCAGGTGCTCATTAAAAATGATCTCCTGAATGGTCAGGCGCATATTGTTTTCGACTTCCAGGGTGCCGAGCAGCAGCGAATAGCCGTTATCGGTCAGATAGTAGGAGGTGCGCCGGTTCTCCAGGGCATCGTAGACGATTTTATTGGCCACATAGCTGATATAGATTTCCTGATAGGCCCCTTTGTCGAAATCGTAGCCCTGAAAATGCATCTGCAGGCCGTCGTTGGAAAGTACCGTATTGACCAGGAAGTCGCCCAAATCGTGACAGTCCTCAATACTCATGGGCTTATGCAGATATTCGCTGTTGAGATCGTCGATAAAGGCCGCCACCTCGTCCAGGGTACAGTTCTCCTCCCGCAAGGACTGCTCCATGATGAAGAGCAATGTTGCGAAGAGCAGCGTGATCTGCTCATCTTCGGTCTCAAAGCCGTGTTGTTTCCACTTCTGCTTCTGACCGCTGTTGGCGAGCAGCACGGCATACATGCCAACGACTTTCATGCGCCGTGTAAATTCACGGAGGAACGGGTATTTCATAAATAAGGACCTAAGACGTCAAAGCCAGGCAGATGGTATGAGAATTTCCTGGGGAATATAGCGACCGCTTTGCAGTATCGACTCCATGGCACAGACAAGATCAGCGACAAAAAAGCTGAAAAAAAGGCCACTGTGCTTTTTGTTCTGGCCCTCACGCGCTTGCGGCAGATCCAGATCTCGGCCCATGGCCAGCATTTTGGCATAGGCCGGAATAAAGGGCTCAATGGCACTTTGGCTGAAATTTTTGGCAAAGGCCTCAAAGATGATAATGCCCTCGTAATCAATATCACCCACATAGAAAAAGCGGTTCCGAGCATCCCGCAAATAGGCTTCAGCGCTCACGGAAAACTGCTGAAAGCTCGGAATTTTACTTTTTCCTGCCCCATAGATCAATGTCCCGAAACGGTGGCCCAAAAGGGTCTCTGTGCCCTGCGAGAGGAGCCTGCGCAAACTGTAGAAGGTGTCGAGGTTTTCAATGATCAGGATATCCTGTGGGATTGTCCGTTCAAGGGGAAAGGCCGGCAAAGGTTCTGCCGTCTCGTAGAAATTGAGATCTGAGGCCAAAAGGCCGCAGTGGGCAAGCAAGGTTTTGCCACCCTTGTCATCCAAAAACTTTTCATCCCGCCAGATCTGAAAACTGCGCTCATTGCAGGAGACAGCCTCATTAAGCTGCTGGGCTTTCTTGGTCAAAAAAGCGCTGAGGGCCAAGACCGCAGCACGCTCACGCCGGTAGATGGCCAGGTGCTTGCGGTAATAGTCCAGGCGAATGCTGGGATGCAGATCGTAGTCCAACTCCGCAAGATAGGCACTGTCATCGCGTTTCTGACTTTCCCAGAAATACCAGGTGGAAAGAGGCGGTTTTTTGCCATTGGGCGGCGAGGACTTGATCGCCCTGATCTTCCCCTGGCCTAAGAGCGCCTCAATATGCGCATACTGCCTGGCATAGGGAGCCTTGAGCAGATCGGCCTCAGCCAGCAGGCCGTCCAGAGAGATGCGTTTCAAAGCCATAGGTACTGGGTCGTAACGACTGGTCATGCGTTAGGGATAGCCAAAACTAGTAGTTCATTCTCTAAATTCTAAGGCTAAAACTGTTCAGGATTTTTCAGAGCTGAAAAATTCATAATCCCCAATAATCGCGGGAAAACCAAAAATTTCCATTTGCATTTGAATTAACAGAACGAACTACTAGGTCGCGGCCTGAACAATGGGACCAAGGCTCCAGCTTAGGCCGGTCATCTTCAGCTCCGTTTGGTGCAAGGCAAAGAGCGTTGAGCGATGACCGACACTGACAATACCGGTCTTGGGCAAACGCGTGTGCAACAGGGTATACATGGCCCGTTCCCGCTTTTCATCCAGGGCCGAGGTGGCCTCATCGAGAAAGACCCATTGCGGTTTGACGAGCAAGACACGGGCAAAGGCCATGCGCTGCTGCTCACCCAGAGAGAGAATGCGGCTCCAGTCGTCTTCGTCGTCAAGACGGCTGGCAAGCTCAGAGAGCTCAACCGCCTGCAAGACCTCGCCGATGCGGGCATCATCCAGTTCCTGCAATGGGTAGCAAATGGCCCGTCGCAAGCTCCCCAGCGGCAGATAGGGTCTCTGGGGCAGGAAGAGGATCTGCGCCCCTTCTGCCGCCTCCACCCGCCCCTGGCCAAAGGGCCAGATGCCGGCAATGGAGCGTAAAAAGGTGCTCTTGCCGCAGCCCGAAGGACCTGTCAGCAAGAGACGGTCACCGCTGGCCAAACGCAACGAGCATCGCTCCATCAGGGCACGGCCGTCGGGCAAAGCCACGGTCAGATCCTCTACGCGAAAGGTCGGCGTCTGCCCACAGGCGCGTTGCACGCCGTTTTCCAGCTCATGGGCCTGATCAATGTGCTGGGTGAAGAGTCCAAGACGTTGCACCACAGCCGCCAGAGAAGCAATGGTGCTGTAGGAGGAGACAAAGAAAGAAAGCGCGTCTTTGACGCTGGCAAAGGCATGGGTCAGCTGCATAAACTGACCAATCTGAAACGTGCCGGCAAACAAACGCGGCGCGCTCATCAGGATGGGCATCAGAGCGGCGCTCTGATCGTAGCTATTGGTATAAAAACTCAAAAGCTTGTGCCGGTGGATCAGCTTCAGATAGTTGGTCACGCAGTGGCCGAAATATTCCCCAAAGCTCACCAGCTCCATCTTCTCCCCACCGTAGAAGGCGATGCTTTCGCTGTTTTCACGCACACGCATCATGCTGAAACGGAAATTGGCCTCGTATTTTTGCTGATCGTATTTCAGCGGAATGAGCTTCTGACCCACCAGATGGGCCAGATAGGTGCCCACAATGCAGTAGATGAGACAGGCCCAAAACATGTAGCCGTGGATATTGATGGTCGTGCTGCCTATGGTGATGGGTAAAAGGCCCGAAAGATCCCAGAGAATGAGCGAAAAGGCCACCAGACTCGTCAGCTTGCGCAAAAAGCCAATGAGCAGCTCAAGGGTCAGGCGGGCAAAGCTGCCCACGTCTTCGGAAATACGCTGATCGGGGTTGTCGGTGTCACTGCCCAAGACCTGCAGGCGATAGTAGGACTGCCGGTTCATCCATTTTTCAAGATAGACCTTGGTCAGCCAGATGCGCCAGCGCAGGCGCAAGAGTTCCTGAAGATAGAGGGAATTGGCGGCGATGAAGATGAAGAGGAAGGCGATCACAGCAAATTCGGCAATAAAGGGCCAGAACATGCTGTAGTCGGCAATTTCGAACATGCCGAAGAATTCTTTCTGCCAGGTGTTGAAACGCACCAGCAGATAGACCAGGGCAAAATTCAACACCACCACAAGGCCCAAAAGACCCCGCGCTTCCCATTTTTTTTCAGAACACCAGTAGCCGCGAAAAATCGACCAAAACATTTTCCAGGTGGAAGTCTTTTGCTTCTGCATAGCATCTGCCAAGGCCAAAAAGCCTCATCTCCTCTGTCTTTGTGAAAAAACCGTAAGCGCAACCTAGCGTGGGCCAAAGCCCATGGACTGACAATAGGATGCGGGATCATAGATGCAACGCTCACGCAACATCTGGCCATGAGCGGAAAAAAGCGCTCGCCACTTGGGATCGGGAGCCAAAAGGGATTCAATCTGCCGCTTTTCCGCTGGCGCAAGCTCGGCCCCGCAAAAGCTCGCGGCAAAGTCGCGCTCAGCCAAGCCTTCCACCAGACGGGCCGCATTGAGGCTGAGCCCGAAGCGTTTTGCGTTTTCGCAGCTGCCGCGCTCATCCGCCGGATATTGCTCACAGTTCAGCGGCTCTGCCCAAAGAGCAGAGGGCATGGCCAGCAAAAACAACAGGAAAAGGAGGGGCATGGCGCCTCCCTTACATGCCCTGACGCACATAGGGAATGGGATCCACATTGGGATCAGTGGTAGTGAAAATCAAAAGGCGGTTGCCGTTGAGCTGAAACAGCAAAACATCGGTCTTCCCGGCTTCCGGTCCGCTTTCATGGTGCATCACAAGCTGGCTGCCCTGAATCTGAAAGGTGCCGCGACTTTGCTCGGCATTGTTCCACAGCGCAACAAAACGATTGCCCGAAAAAATAAAGCCAAAGCTCACAGGCCCGTTCTTGGCCCAGACCCAACGCCCATCAAGAGGCGTTTGTCCCATTGGACTGGCATTGCCGCTCACTTGCCGTTGATAGGTCAGGCTCATGCCATTGGGCCAGAACATGGTGAAACTCTGCCCCTGCAACATGAGGCGGTTTTCGCCGCTTTGTCCGGCATACTGGCCGGCTGTGACCTGATAGCGAAAGCGGCCGTCGGCAAAAAGAGCAAATTGGCCTTCTTCCACCACCTGACCATTGATCAGCTGGGCATAGCGATTGCCCTGAAAGCGAAACGAACGCAATCCCTGAGCCGTTTGCACAGACCACAGGCCATCCAAGCCCGAAGCCTGAGGGGCTTGGGGCGGAAAAGCCTGTGGGGGCGTGGGCTGCGAAGAAGCCCGCGTAAGTTGCACGGAGCCATCCAGCGTCAGGACCTGACCGTTATAGGCCACCGTGTAGCGGACATTGCGGCCATTGGCAAAATTCATGATCAGCTGATTGCCCACAAGGGTCCAGATACCGGAGATGCTCTGACCATTGAGCTGCATAGCACAGCGCTCGCCCTGCAGCACAAGCACCATCTGATTCTGCCCATCACGGCCGCTCCAGGTGCCCTGAATGGAGATGGCATTCAGTTCCTGAGCCTTGAGGCTCTGGGCAAAAAGACAGAAGCTAGTGATCAGCACAAGAAAGAAGAGCGTCTTTTTCCAGATCATGACAACATTCCTCGTCTCTTTCGTCATTACAAGAGAAGACAGGCAAAGCTCATCGTAGCGCATAGCGTTCAATATGGCAGGTGTGCTTCTTGCTTTCCCGGTCATAATTGATCCCAACGAGCAAAAGTGGCTTTTCGTGCTCTGCCAGCGAAGCCGGATACTGGCGTTGGGAGATTTGGGCGATGGCCGCTTTGGCCGTCTTATCCCATTTGAGCTCAATGAGCAGAATGGGGAAGGGGCAGTGGGGCCTTGGCAAGAAGACAAGATCCGCAAAACCCTTGCCAGCGGGAAATTCCCGGACAATGGTGTAGTGTTCTCTGGCAGCAAAAAAGGCCAGGGAAATCGTATACGCCAAGGCGTTCTCGTCGTTGTACTGCAGCTGACTGGTTTCCAGATGCGCCGCTTCAACACCTTTGGCCACAGCAGCCGCATCAAAATTGAGCACAGCCTCAAGCAATTGCTTTGAGCTTTCGATGGCCTTGACCACGATGGGCCAGCCGCTCTGCTGGATGGCATTGACAAATTCAGCGGCGATTTCCTTGTTGGGGATGCGCACAGAAGCCGTTTGGGCATCATAGGAAAGGTAGCCCAGATGCACGAGCAGCGTTAAAATATCATCCTGGCAGCCAAAGGTTTTCATATCATTGGCAAAAGTCCCGGTCTGAACCGGAATGGACGCATTGGCCAACAGTTTGATGACGGCATCCTTCAGGCCAAATTTTGCCATGGTAATATAGACTTTCAGCGCTTCGTAGCTTTCCGTAGTATTCCAATAGGTTCGGAAGACACCCGAGCTTATAGAGCTCGTCACCGAACGTGGATTATAGATGGACGAAAAATCCTCAATTTGGTATCCATCATACCATCTTTTACATTCCAGAAAATCACGCTTATATTGAAGACAGAGATTTTTAACTTCAGATTCTGTAAAACCGACAAATTCTGTCAAGGGAGCAGCAGCCAGCATTGAATACTCATTAAACATATTCGAAGCTGAATGCGTCCCATATTTCTTAATTGGTAATATCCCAGTCATATAAACAAGAGCAATATAATCTTGATCTTTAAACCAAAGGCGTAGAAAATCTAAATATTTTTCTTGCCAAGCTTCGTGCTCGCGAAATTCTCGAAAAAGACAATCCCATTCATCTATCACAATCACAAATTTTTTACCACTCACTTGGGCAATAGAACGCATCAAAAGCGTCAGGTCAGCTCTGGCCGAGATCTCAGCATACAGTCTGGACAAATCAGCAATAATATCTTTCCTCATATTTTCAAGCATTACATCAATTTTTTTAGCCTTACTCAGGTACGTTTGCAGCGTAATTTTAATAACAATATATTGATTGGCATGGACTAAAAAAGTTGGATGCTCGGCAATTTTGAGTCCTTTAAAAGTCGTCTTGGCTCTGCAGGTTACATCATAATAAGCCGCAAGCATATTAGCAGAAATAGTTTTACCAAAGCGTCGAGGCCGACTAAGACATAGATATTTATTATATGTTTCTAGCAACCTATTGGTATGAATAAGTAATTCTGATTTATCAACATAAATTTCAGAGTCTCTGGCTTCAACAAACGCCGCATCACCTTGATGTACACAAAAATAATGAGGTGTAAAGCTTCTTGAATATTTTTTTAAATAGTAGTCATAATTATTTTTGTGCTCATAGAAGCATTTTAAAGTCGAAAAAGGATGATACAGGAGATTGTTAGCCGTAAAAAAGGGTGTATCAGGCAGTTCAAAGGCTCCAGCCTGCTCGAAAGCTGAAGCGATGTCAGACAATTCCTGGCGCGTAAAGCCCATTAGAGGCGTCAAGGCAGGCTGCGTTGAAATATCGTTAAGCTTATCAAGAGTTGCAAACTCGACTTTCGACTAAGGCGAAATATGAAAAGTACCGCATGAGAAGCGGGTTTTCAGGTGCCGAATCTTCCGCTGCATAATTTCTTATAAATTAATGCGTTACGTTAATATTTTTTATCGTGTTTGCTTGTCTAAAAATAGTAAGTTATATTTGATATTATTTGTCTGCTCTCTCAAAAATTCTTTGCTAATTTCGAATTTTATTGATTTACACGAGTGACTTACATGTATAAAAAAGATTTTTGTAAAACGCATAGGGGATCCTGACAGACTGCATGGGGAGCACCCTATGTTGCTGGTTCCTAGTATCCAAACAG